>NZ_PVRB01000010.1:0-62733 GCF_002998575.1 Bacillus sp. LNXM65
ATCAGGTTGATAGGTCTGAGGTGGAAGCGTGGTGACACGTGGAGCTGACAGATACTAATAGATCGAGGACTTAACCTATATTCTAATGTGAAGCATGAACATTGTTATCTAGTTTTGAGAGAACATTCTCTCCATCAGGTTTGGTGGCGATAGCGAAGAGGTCACACCCGTTCCCATACCGAACACGGAAGTTAAGCTCTTCAGCGCCGATGGTAGTTGGGGGTTTCCCCCTGTGAGAGTAGGACGCCGCCAAGCTTTTCTAAGGATCAGTTCCATACGGAACTGGTCTTTTTTGTGTTTTTGAGAGGTTTGACACCATATAAATGTGGAAATAATATTCTTAGTTGAGCGATTATCTTGAAAAATCGATCGAAAAAATTTATAGTAAAGTTAAAGTCAAATATAGTCAAAGTCAATGGAGGAGGAGGCGGAGTGGCACAAAATATTTCTGATATCATCGAGCAGTATTTGAAGGAAGTCTTGGATCAGAATGGTCGAGAAATATTAGAAATTAAGCGCAATGAAATTGCAGATAAGTTTCAATGCGTACCTTCACAAATTAACTATGTTATCAATACACGCTTTACGAGCGAGAGAGGCTATATCGTTGAAAGTAAGCGTGGCGGCGGTGGCTATATCCGCATCATTAAAGTCAAAATGAATGATGAAGTCGACTTATTGAACAACATTATTTCCCAAATATATCATCGTTTATCACAGGCTGCCTCTGATCATATCATCATGCGTCTTGTAGAAAATAACATTTTATCTGAAAGAGAAGCTAAGATGATGATCAGTGTCATGGACCGTTCTGTTTTGCACATTGATTTACCTGAACGAGATGAATTGCGGGCTCGGATGATGAAAGCGATGTTAAATGCTTTGAAATTAAAGTAAAGCGGGTGAAAAGATTGATTTGTCAAGAATGCAATGAGAGACCAGCCACTTTTCACTTTACGAAAGTTATAAATGGAGAAAAACAAGAAATGCACATATGTGAACAATGTGCAAAAGAAAACAGTGATTCATATGCTATGAGTGGAAACCAGGGTTTCTCGATTCACAACTTATTATCAGGCTTATTGAATATTGATCCTAGCTTCACCACAAGTGCTAATAAGGGATCATCCATTTTTCAAGAAGCGAGAGAAGTGGATCAATGTCCTAAGTGTGGCTTAACCTTTCAACAATTCAGAAAAACAGGCCGTTTTGGCTGTGCAGAATGCTATCGTTCATTTGATCAGTATCTGAACCCTGTTTTACGGAAAGTCCATAGTGGAAATACAGTCCATAATGGAAAAGTGCCTAAACGGATTGCCGGCAGTCTTCATGTCCGCCGGAAACTTGAGATGATGCAGCAAGAGCTGAAACAGTTAATTGAACAAGAAGAGTTCGAAAAGGCAGCGGAAGTTCGAGATCAAATTCGTGCATTAGAGCATGAACAATCTCAGCAGAGGGAGGGAGATTAACAACATGTCGCTCCAGCATTTTATTCAAGACGCTTTAAGTCAATGGATGAAACAAAAAGGACCAGAAAGTGACATTGTTCTAAGCAGTCGAATCCGGCTAGCACGCAACCTAGAGCATGTTCGTTTCCCAACTCAGTTTTCTCAAGAAGAGGCTGAAGCTGTCCTCCAGCAATTCGAGCAAAAGTTTGCTAGCCAGGAAGTGAAGGACATCGGAAACTTTGTTCTGATTCGTATGAATGAAACGCAGCCTTTAGCAAAGAGAGTACTTGTTGAAAAGCATTTGATCAGCCCAAACTTAGCAGAATCAAGATTTGGCGGTTGTTTGCTTTCTGAAAATGAGGAAATCAGTGTGATGCTGAATGAAGAAGACCATATTCGAATCCAATGCTTATTCCCAGGTTTCCAACTAGCCAATGCATTAAAAGCGGCTAATCAGATAGATGACTGGATTGAAGAGCAAGTGGATTATGCGTTTTCTGAAAAGCGGGGATACTTAACAAGCTGTCCAACTAATGTAGGTACAGGTATTAGGGCATCGGTCATGATGCATTTACCAGCTTTAGCCCTCACAAGACAAATGAATCGGATTATTCCGGCCATTAATCAATTAGGTCTTGTAGTCAGAGGAATTTATGGTGAAGGTAGCGAAGCAATAGGGAACATCTTTCAAATTTCAAATCAAATGACACTTGGTCAATCAGAAGAAGATATTGTAGACGACTTAAATAGTGTGACCGCTCAGCTCATTGAACAAGAGCGATCTGCACGAAAGGCGTTATATCAAACATCTCAAATTGAACTTGAGGACAGAGTGTACCGTTCCTTAGGGATATTGTCCAATTGTCGTATGATTGAATCAAAGGAAACAGCAAAGTGTTTGTCAGATGTGCGGCTTGGAATTGATTTAGGTATCATTAAGGGGCTTTCAAGTAATATACTGAATGAACTCATGATTTTGACTCAGCCAGGCTTTCTTCAACAGTACTCAGGAGGAGCTTTGGAGCCAAATGAACGAGATATAAAACGAGCAGCGATTATTAGAGAAAGGCTGCGTTTAGAAATGCATAGGAATGGACAGGAGGATGAAACGATATGATGTTTGGAAGATTCACTGAAAGAGCTCAAAAGGTATTAGCACTTGCACAAGAAGAAGCCATTCGCCTAGGCCATAAGAACATTGGTACTGAGCACATTTTACTTGGTCTAGTACGTGAGGGTGAGGGCATCGCCGCAAAAGCGTTAGAAGCACTGGGCCTTGTTTCAGATAAAATCCAAAAAGAAGTCGAAAGCTTGATTGGAAGAGGGCAAGAGGTGTCTCAAGCTATTCCTCATTATACGCCTAGAGCGAAGAAGGTCACTGAGCTTTCAATGGATGAAGCAAGAAAGCTAGGTCATTCCTATGTAGGGACAGAACATATTCTATTAGGTCTTATTCGCGAGGGAGAGGGTGTAGCTGCCCGCGTTTTAAATAACCTCGGAGTGAGCTTAAATAAAGCACGTCAGCAAGTTCTGCAGCTGCTTGGCAGCAATGAAACAGGTGCATCTGCCGCTGGCTCTAACAGCAATGCAAATACACCAACATTAGATAGCTTGGCAAGGGATTTAACAGCTATTGCGAAAGAAGACAGTTTGGACCCTGTCATTGGACGAAGCAAAGAAATTCAGCGTGTCATTGAGGTCCTAAGCAGAAGAACAAAAAATAACCCTGTGCTGATTGGTGAGCCTGGTGTTGGTAAAACAGCCATCGCTGAAGGTCTTGCGCAGCAAATTATTCATAATGAAGTGCCTGAAATCCTGCGCGATAAACGAGTGATGACACTTGATATGGGAACCGTTGTAGCGGGAACGAAATATCGTGGTGAATTTGAGGATCGTTTGAAAAAAGTCATGGACGAAATTCGTCAGGCAGGAAATATCATTCTCTTCATTGATGAGCTTCATACACTCATTGGTGCTGGTGGAGCAGAGGGTGCGATTGACGCATCTAATATTCTCAAACCATCCTTAGCACGTGGAGAGCTTCAATGTATCGGGGCGACAACGTTAGATGAGTACCGTAAATATATTGAAAAGGATGCTGCGCTTGAACGACGTTTCCAGCCAATTCAAGTGGATCAGCCATCTGTTGATGAAAGTATTCAAATCTTAAGAGGACTTAGAGATCGTTATGAGGCACATCACCGTGTGTCCATTACGGATGAAGCGATTGAGGCGGCGGTGAAGCTGTCTGACCGTTATATTTCTGATCGTTTCCTTCCAGATAAGGCGATTGATTTAATTGATGAGGCAGGTTCGAAAGTCCGCTTACGTTCTTTCACAACACCGCCTAACCTAAAAGAACTAG
Organism: Bacillus sp. LNXM65; assembly: GCF_002998575.1. Taxonomy (NCBI): domain Bacteria; kingdom Bacillati; phylum Bacillota; class Bacilli; order Caryophanales; family Bacillaceae; genus Bacillus; species Bacillus sp. LNXM65. Next base: position 3,814 of record NZ_PVRB01000010.1, read on the forward strand.
AGCAAAAGCTCGATGAAGTACGCAAGGAAAAGGATGCTGCTGTTCAAAGTCAGGAATTTGAAAAAGCAGCTTCTCTTCGCGATACGGAACAGCGTTTGCGTGAAAAAGTAGAAGTCACAAAGAAATCTTGGAAAGAAAAGCAAGGACAGGAGAATTCAGAGGTATCAGTGGATGATATCGCAATGGTTGTCTCTAGCTGGACGGGAGTGCCTGTTTCAAAAATTGCACAAACAGAAACAGATAAGCTTCTCAATATGGAACAATTGCTCCATTCTCGTGTGATCGGGCAGGATGAAGCGGTTGTCGCTGTAGCAAAAGCTGTGAGACGTGCGCGTGCTGGCCTAAAAGATCCAAAACGTCCAATCGGCTCCTTTATCTTCTTAGGCCCAACAGGGGTTGGTAAAACGGAGCTTGCAAGAGCACTCGCAGAGTCTATTTTCGGTGATGAAGAAGCGATGATCCGTATTGATATGTCTGAATACATGGAAAAACACTCTACATCTAGACTTGTTGGGTCACCTCCAGGCTATGTTGGCTATGAAGAAGGCGGTCAACTGACTGAAAAAGTGAGAAGAAAACCTTATTCTGTTGTGCTTTTAGACGAGATTGAAAAGGCACATCCAGATGTATTCAACATTTTGCTACAAGTGTTAGAAGATGGCCGTCTGACTGATTCTAAAGGGCGTACCGTTGACTTTAGAAATACGATTTTGATCATGACATCCAACGTTGGAGCTAGTGAATTGAAGCGAAATAAATATGTTGGCTTTAATGTGCAGGATGAAGGACAAAATTACAAGGATATGAAAGGCAAAGTGATGGGCGAGTTGAAGCGTGCATTTAGACCAGAATTCATCAACCGTATTGATGAAATCATTGTCTTCCATTCACTTGAAAAGAAACATCTAAAAGAGATCGTGTCTCTCATGTCTGATCAATTGACGAAACGATTAAAAGAACAAGACCTTTCAATCGAATTGACGGAAGCAGCAAAAGCGAAGATTGCCGACGAAGGTGTAGATCTTGAGTACGGTGCGCGCCCGTTAAGAAGAGCGATTCAAAAGCATGTGGAGGATCGACTTTCTGAGGAGCTTCTGAAGGGTAATATTGAAAAAGGTCAACATATCGTATTAGATGTGGAAGATGGAGAAATTGTCGTAAAAACGACGGCTGCTACGAACTAATATAGTAAGAAAAAAGTGTGAGGCATACCAGTAAAGTGTATGCCTCCCTTTACTTATTTTCTGATCAGTATAAGGAGTTGTATTCTTCAATCTATGGCTAAGACAAAATCAAAATTTATATGCCAATCGTGCGGTTATGAGTCAGCCAAATGGATGGGGAAATGTCCAGGCTGCGGCACGTGGAACAGTATGACAGAAGAGGTCGTTCGCAAAGAGCCGGCAAACCGTCGAAGCGCTTTTAATCATTCTGTTCAAACCATTCAAAAACCTTCACCTATATCTGCAATTGAAACATCAGATGAACCCCGAATCAAAACGAATTTAGAAGAATTTAACCGAGTATTAGGAAGTGGAATTGTCAAAGGCTCTCTTGTTCTCATTGGCGGAGATCCTGGGATTGGGAAGTCCACATTATTATTACAAGTATCAGCACAGCTCTCAGACAAAAATCAGAATGTATTATACATATCTGGTGAGGAGTCCATTAAACAAACGAAGCTAAGAGCGGACCGCCTCGGCATAAAAAGCACCTCTTTACATGTTTTGGCTGAAACCGATATGGAGTATATAACGTCTGCTATACAAGAGATGAAACCCGCTTTTGTCGTGGTGGATTCGATTCAAACCGTTTATCAAAGCGATATTACGTCAGCTCCTGGGTCTGTATCTCAAGTGAGAGAATGTACAGCACAGCTGATGAAAATTGCCAAGACAAATGGTATTCCAATATTTATCGTTGGTCACGTGACCAAAGAAGGCTCGATCGCAGGTCCACGCCTTTTAGAGCATATGGTGGACACGGTTCTTTATTTTGAAGGCGAGCGTCATCATACGTTTCGTATCTTACGTGCGGTGAAAAACCGATTTGGCTCGACGAATGAACTAGGGATTTTTGAAATGAGAGAGGAAGGACTCACGGAAGTATTAAACCCATCCGAAATTTTCTTAGAAGAACGTTCGGCAGGTGTATCTGGATCGTGTGTTGTTGCCTCAATGGAAGGAACAAGACCTGTTCTTGTCGAGATACAAGCATTAATTTCACCGACAAGCTTTGGAAATCCACGGAGAATGGCTACAGGCCTTGATCATAATCGTGTGTCATTGCTCATGGCGGTTTTAGAAAAACGTGTCGGACTGCTGCTACAAAACCAAGATGCGTATTTAAAGGTCGCAGGCGGTGTGAAGCTTGACGAACCGGCGATTGACTTGGCCATTGCCGTCAGTATTGCTTCAAGCTTTAAAGACGCAGCGCCGCATCAAGCGGATTGCTTTATAGGAGAGGTCGGTCTGACGGGAGAAGTCAGAAGAGTATCAAGAATTGAACAGCGTGTGCAGGAAGCTGCGAAACTAGGATTTAAGCGAATGTTTATTCCTCAGGCGAATATAGATGGATGGAAAAAGCCGAGAGGGATTGAGTTAGTCGGTGTAGAAAATGTAGCGGAGGCACTTCGAATTTCACTAGGGGGATCATAGAAATGGAAAAAGAGAAAAAAGGAGCGAGAGAACTCGATCTCTTAGATATCGTACAGTTTGTGGCACCAGGGACACCTCTTCGGGCTGGGATCGAAAATGTCCTGAGGGCCAATACTGGCGGGCTCATTGTTGTTGGTTATAACGACAAAGTCAAGAGTGTTGTAGATGGAGGGTTTCATATTAACTCTGCCTTCTCCCCAGCACACTTATATGAATTGGCTAAGATGGATGGAGCCATTATTTTAAGCGATTCTGGTCAAAAGATCTTGTATGCGAATACACAGCTGATGCCAGATGCAACCATCCATTCATCGGAAACGGGCATGAGGCACCGTACTGCTGAACGTGTAGCGAAGCAGACAGGCTGCTTAATCATTGCGATTTCTGAACGGAGGAACGTCATTACCTTATACCAAGGGAATCGTCGTTATACGCTGAAAGATATTGGCTTTATTTTAACGAAGGCCAACCAAGCCATACAAACACTTGAGAAATATAAAACCATTTTAGATCACGCTATTTCTGCGCTAAGCGCCCTAGAATTTGAAGAGCTTGTGACCTTTGGTGATGTATTATCCGTGCTGCATCGTTACGAGATGGTGCTTAGAATCAAAAATGAAATCAATATGTATATCAAAGAGCTCGGAACAGAAGGACATTTGATCCGTCTGCAAGTCAATGAACTGATTACAGATATGGAGCAGGAAGCGGCTTTATTTATTAAAGATTACGTGAAAGAAAAGATTAAAGATCCATATGTTCTGCTTAAACAGCTCCAAGATATGTCTAGCTTTGAGCTTTTAGATGACTCCATTCTGTACAAGTTACTTGGCTATCCAGCTTCTACAAATATTGACGAATATGTGTACACAAGAGGCTACAGATTGCTTCACAAAATCCCTAGACTGCCTATGCCAATCGTCGAAAACGTGGTTGAAGCGTTCGGTGTGTTAGATCGAATTATGGAAGCGGATGTACAAGATTTGGATGAAGTAGAAGGAATTGGAGAAGTAAGAGCGAAAAAGATAAAAAAAGGATTAAAAAGACTGCAAGAAAAACATTATATCGACCGCCAGCTATAAGGAGAGAAATTTTTCTTAAACACGGTTAAAAATGGATGAATATGGGTATATTAATGATGCTTTTGTTTTCTGTTGATTATGATAGGAAACTTAAACATATATCAATGTCAGGTGAGGGTGGATTGACAGATGAAAAATAAAGGAGGTGAAGGTATGTTAAAAAGAATCGTTCAGGCGTTTTTTATCATTTTTGGTGCAGTTGTAGGGATTTTTATCATTCCAGAGTTATTTCTGCTGTTAAATGTAAAGGACATACCTTTCATAACAAATGCTTACTCTTCAGCACTAATAGGAGCCGCTGTGTTCTTTATCATCGGCAAATGGTGCACAGGCTATGTGGTTAATTGGGTGAAATGGATCGAGGATTCTCTATTAAAGGCGCCTCTTCCTGATCTTATATCTGGAAGTTTCGGATTAGTATTTGGACTTATTCTAGCATATCTTATTGTAAACGTGATCCCGCTAAACAATATCCCATATCATATTTTTGGTACCATTATTCCGATTTTCCTGGCTTTCTTTTTAGGATACCTTGGATTTCAGGTAGGGTTTAAGAAGAAGGATGAAATGATGGGGCTGTTCTCCCGATCTGCAAAGGTCACCAAGAAAAAAGGAGCAGCTGATGATGAACCTGAAATAGAAGATAAAAAGCTGAAAATTTTAGACACAAGTGTTATCATTGATGGAAGAATCGCAGATATTTGTCAAACTGGATTCTTAGAAGGTGTCATGGTCATTCCTCAATTTGTGCTCGAGGAATTACAGCATATTGCAGACTCTTCTGATGTATTAAAGAGAAATAGAGGCCGAAGAGGTCTTGATATTTTAAATCGTATTCAAAAAGAATTAGATATCAAAGTTGAAATTTACGAAGGTGACTTTGAAGACATTCAAGAGGTTGATAGCAAGCTTGTGAAGCTCGCTAAATTAACTTCAGGTGTTGTTGTGACAAATGATTTTAATTTAAATAAAGTATGCGAACTTCAAAAAGTAGCAGTGTTAAACATCAATGATCTAGCCAATGCGGTGAAACCGGTTGTGCTACCTGGGGAAGAAATGAAGGTACAGGTCATTAAAGATGGGAAAGAGCATAACCAAGGTGTTGCTTACTTAGATGACGGTACGATGATTGTGGTCGAAGAAGGACGCAATTACATTGGAAAAGACATCGATGTGCTCGTCACAAGTGTGCTGCAGACTGCTGCTGGAAGAATGATTTTTGCGAAGCCAAAACTTCTGGAGAAGGCGCTCTAAAGGGAGAACGAACATGTATTATGAAGTAGTTATTCCGGCTGCGGGGCAGGGGAAACGAATGAAGGCCGGCCGCAATAAGCTTTTTATTGAGCTGAAAAGAATGCCGGTCATTATTCATACACTAAAGGTGTTTGACGCTCATTCGCAATGCAAACGCATGATCCTAGCGATCAATGAAGAGGAGCGTCAAGACTTTGAAAGGCTACTCAAGGTACACGCTTTTCAAACGCCTGTTTCACTTGTCACTGGCGGTGAAGAACGTCAGCAAAGTGTATACGAAGGATTAAAGGCTGTGAAAGATGCAGACATCGTGCTTGTTCATGATGGGGCAAGGCCTTTTATTAAGCATACACAGATTGACTTGCTCGTTAAAGCAGCGATTGAAAAAGGCTCCGCAGTTGTAGCGGTACCAGTGAAAGACACAATCAAGCGCGTTCAAGAAGGCAAAGTGGAACAAACCATTGAACGTCAGAGCTTGTGGGCAGTCCAGACCCCACAAGCTTTTCGTCATTCTATTTTAAAAGAGGCGCATGAATATGCGGAGCGGACCGGCTTTCTTGGAACAGACGACGCCAGTCTTGTGGAACAATTACATGGTGAAAACGTGTATATTGTCCAAGGAGATTACACCAATATTAAGCTGACGACACCGGATGATTTATTGGTTGCCAAGGCAATTATGGATGCGGAAAGAGGGTAATAGATCATGTTGAGAATAGGACAAGGCTTTGATGTACATCAATTAACAGAGGGAAGACCTTTGATTATCGGCGGGGTCACCATCCCATATGAAAAGGGGCTGCTTGGGCATTCAGACGCTGATGTACTGCTTCACACAGTGGCAGATGCCTGCCTAGGTGCGATTGCTGAAGGAGATATCGGCAGACATTTCCCAGACACAGATCCTGAGTTTAAGGATGCGGATTCTTTTAAATTACTGCAGCATGTGTGGGCACTAGTAAAGGAAAAAGGCTACACACTTGTGAATATTGATTGCACCATCATGGCGCAAAAGCCCAAAATGGCACCTTACATTCAACCAATGTGTGAGAAGATTGCAGAAGCGCTTGAGGCAGATGTCACACAGGTGAATGTGAAAGCAACAACGACAGAGAAACTTGGATTTACAGGAAGAGGCGAAGGAATTGCCTCTCAGGCAACAGTGCTTCTTCAGAAAAAGTGAAATCCATTTTGATGAGAATGGGATTTGATGATAAAATACGTTTATAAAAAATTGGTGTCAGACAACATGATGCAGATGAAAGGAAGTTAAACTCATGGGAAATGAAGTGCGTGTTCGTTATGCACCGAGTCCAACTGGTCATTTACATATTGGGAATGCTAGAACGGCTCTTTTCAACTATTTGTTCGCACGCAGTCAAGGCGGCAAATTTATTATTCGAATCGAAGATACGGATCAAAAGCGTAATGTAGAAGGCGGAGAAGAAAGCCAGCTTCGCCACCTGCAATGGCTCGGTATTGATTGGGATGAGAGCATTGATAAAGATGGCGGCTATGGTCCTTACAGACAATCAGAGCGTAATGAGATTTACAAAAAATATTATGATGAGCTGCTAGAGAAAGACTTGGCGTATAAGTGCTATTGTACGGCTGAAGAGCTAGAGGAAGAGCGTGAAGCACAAATCGCCCGCAGTGAAATGCCTCGATATTCTGGTAAATGCAGCCATTTATCAAAAGAAGAAGAGGACAAGCTGATCGCTGAAGGAAGAGAGCCAAGTATCCGCTTCCGAGTGCCAAAAGGAGAAATCATCAAATTTGACGACATGGTCAAAGGCGATATTTCATTTGAGACAGACGGCATCGGTGATTTTGTCATTGTGAAGAAAGACGGCACGCCAACTTATAACTTCGCTGTAGCAGTGGATGATCATTTGATGAAAATGACTCACATTCTCCGCGGAGAGGATCACATTTCGAATACGCCTAAACAAATCATGATCTTCAACGCATTTGGCTGGGATGTTCCGCTATTCGGACATATGACGCTGATTGTGAACGAGAACCGCAAAAAATTAAGTAAGCGTGATGAATCCATTATTCAATTCATCGAGCAATATAAAAACTTGGGCTATTTACCAGAAGCCCTGTTCAACTTCATTGCACTACTTGGATGGTCTCCGGTGGGCGAAGAAGAACTGTTTACAAAAGAGCAATTCATCGACATTTTCGATGTAAACCGACTTTCTAAGTCACCAGCTCTATTCGATATGCATAAACTAAAATGGGTAAATAACCAATACGTGAAGGCACTTGATCTTGATCAGGTTGTTGCGTTAACACTTCCGCATCTTCAAAAGGCAGGCAAGGTAAGCGAGCAGCTGACAGAAGAAGAAAACACGTGGGTGCGCAAGCTTATTTCTCTGTATCACGAACAATTAAGCTATGGAGCAGAAATTGTTGAGTTAACAGAGTTGTTCTTTAAGGAGCAAATTGAGTATAATCAAGAGGCAAAGGAAGTTTTAGCAGAGGAGCAAGTACCAGAAGTCATGGCATCTTTTGCTGGTCAGCTTGAACGGCTTGAGTCTTTCACACCTGATGAAATCAAGGCTGCTATTAAAGCGGTACAAAAAGAAACAGGGCATAAAGGCAAGAAACTATTCATGCCAATTCGTGTGGCTGTCACAGGACAAACGCATGGCCCAGAACTTCCGCAAAGTATTGAACTACTAGGTAAAGAAACGGTATTAAACCGCATTAAACAAATATAAGGAAATCGTTGCGAGGGAGAAGTACAATGTTTTCGTCCATCACAGAAAGAGTCTTCACCGGCTGAAAGAGACTTATGGGCAGACGTTGGAAATGCACCCTCAAGACCCTTGAGGAACACGTGTACGTTAGTATGCAAGGGCGGTACCCTCCGTTATGGGATTAAGTTGAGAAGGCTGCAAAATGAGGGCTTTCTAAACAGAGTGGAACCGCGTTTTCAAAACGTCTCTGTCATTTGGCAGAGGCGTTTTTTATTTGTCCAAAAAAGAGAGCAAGTCCTAAGAGAGATTGATGGGGAAGAACGGGGGGAGCATGTGTTTTTCAAAATGCTGAAAGAAGATATTGATACTGTGTTTGATCAAGATCCTGCTGCTAGAAGCTATATTGAAGTAGTGCTAACCTATTCAGGGCTTCATGCGATTTGGGCTCATCGTATCGCGCACGCATTTTATAAGCGTAAGCTGTACTTTCTTGCGCGGATCATTTCTCAGGTCAGCCGGTTTTTCACAGGGGTGGAAATTCACCCTGCGGCAACTATTGGCAGGCGCTTCTTCATTGACCACGGCATGGGAGTGGTGATTGGGGAAACATGTGAAATTGGAGACAACGTCACTGTTTTCCAAGGCGTGACACTAGGGGGAACAGGGAAAGAAAAGGGAAAGCGGCACCCGACCATTTTAGACGATGCCCTCATTGCGACAGGTGCAAAGGTGCTTGGTTCCATTACAGTCGGAAAAGGGGCCAAGATTGGTGCGGGGTCAGTCGTGTTAAAGGACGTACCAGACCATTCCACCGTTGTCGGTATACCTGGGCGAGTCGTCGTTCAAAATGGAAAGAAAATCAATCGTGATCTCAATCATCAAGATTTGCCAGATCCAATTTCCGATCGTTTCAAAGAATTGGAACGAGAAATGGAAAAGCTAAAAGGTGAGCTGGCTTCATTGAGCAGAAAGGAAGAACAATCATGACAATCAATATTTATAATACATTGACACGTAAGAAAGAAGAATTTGTCCCGCTTGAACCAGGAAAGGTCAAGATGTATGTGTGCGGACCAACCGTTTATAACTACATTCATATCGGGAATGCCAGACCTGCTATTGTTTATGACACTGTACGTAAGTATTTAGAATACAGCGGCTATGATGTGAACTTTGTATCAAACTTTACAGATGTGGATGATAAACTCATCAAAGCAGCCAATGAACTCGGAGAAGATGTTCCGACGATTGCTGACCGCTTTATCCAAGCCTACTTTGAAGACGTCAGTGCACTAGGCTGCAAAAAAGCTGACCTTCACCCGCGAGTGACGGAAAATATGGATGATATCATTGCATTTATTGCGACATTGATTGAAAAAGGCTACGCCTATGAAGCGGATGGCGACGTGTATTACAGCACACGCTCATTTGAAGGCTACGGAAAGCTTTCTCACCAGTCGATTGATGAACTGAAGACAGGTGCTCGTATTCGTGTAGGTGAGAAGAAACGAGATGCACTGGACTTTGCTTTATGGAAGGCTGCAAAGGATCAAGAAATATCATGGGATAGCCCGTGGGGCGAAGGACGCCCAGGCTGGCACATCGAATGCTCGGCCATGGTTAAAAAATATTTAGGTGATACGATCGACATTCATGCTGGCGGACAGGATTTAACCTTCCCTCACCATGAAAATGAAATCGCTCAATCCGAGGCTTTGACAGGGAAACCTTTTGCGAAGTATTGGATGCATAACGGATATATTAATATTGAGAATGAAAAAATGTCAAAATCACTTGGCAACTTTGTGCTCGTGCATGACATTGTGAAAGAACAAGATCCTGATGTGCTACGCTTCTTTATGTTGTCGGTTCACTACCGTCATCCAATTAACTACTCAATGGATTTACTAGAGAGTACAAAGAGTGCGTTTAACCGACTCAAAACGTCGTATGCTAATTTACATCATCGCCTTGAGAGCAGCACGAATATCACAGAAGACAATGCTGAATGGCTGGCGAAGATTGAAGAGCAGCGTGCGACATTTATTTCTGAAATGAATGATGACTTTAATACGGCAAATGCAATTTCTGTTTTATTCGAACTTGCGAAACAGGCGAATTATTATATGGAAAATGATCATACTTCGGAGGAAGTGATCAAGGCATTTATCGGCTTATTCCAAGAAATCACGTCTGTTCTTGGCTTCTCATTAGAAGAAAAGCACACGCTTGACGAAGAAGTAGAAGCGTTAATTGAAAAACGCAATGAGGCTAGAAGAAATCGTGACTTTGCGCTATCTGATCAAATTCGTGACCAGTTAAAGAGCATGAATATTGTATTGGAGGATACTCCTCAAGGTACTCGCTGGAAAAGAGGAGAATAGGTCATGTTGAATTTTGAAAAGCTGAAAGACGGTAAACAGTTGAACGGACTTGCGCTTGCTTATATGGGTGATGCCATTTTTGAAGTCTATGTGAGGCATCACCTCCTCCAAACGGGGGCGACAAAACCAAATGAGCTGCACAAACGAGCAAGCAAGATTGTTTCAGCTAAATCTCAGGCAGCTATTTTATTTACGCTTCAGCAGCAAGGCTTTTTCACTGAAGCAGAAGAAGCAGTGCTGAAAAGAGGAAGAAATGCAAAATCAGGCACAGTGCCTAAAAACACAGACGTTCAAACGTATCGTTATAGTACGGCGCTTGAAGCGCTCATGGGTTATTTATTTATTGAAAAGCAGGACGAACGCTTAGAAGAGCTGATTAGTCAGGCGATTGAAATCGGAACGTCAGGGAGGAAGACAAATGAGTCAGCAACATGATTATGTGATTGGGAAAAATGCAGTGATTGAAACACTGAAGTCAGATCGGGAGTTATACAAGCTCTGGATGGCAGAAAACACTGTAAAAGGACAAGCCCAGCAGGTCATTGAACTCGCTAAAAAACAAAATATCACCATTCAGTATGTTCCGAGGAAAAAGCTTGATCAAATGGTAACAGGTCAGCACCAGGGAATCGTTGCACAAGTAGCAGCATATGAATATGCGGAATTGGACGACCTGTATCAAATCGCCGAAAAGCGGAATGAACAGCCGTTTTTTCTTATTTTAGATGAAATTGAAGATCCTCATAATTTAGGATCCATTATGCGTACAGCAGATGCTGTAGGTGCACACGGGATTGTCATTCCGAAAAGGAGAGCGGTCGGCTTAACGACAACCGTTGCCAAAGCATCTACTGGGGCAATTGAACATATTCCTGTTGCCAAGGTCACCAATCTTTCAAGAGCTCTTGATGAGATGAAAGAAAGAGGAATCTGGGTCGCGGGAACAGATGCGTCTGCCAAACAGGATTATAGACAATTTGATGGCACGATGCCGCTTGCTCTTGTGATTGGCAGTGAAGGAAAAGGGATTGGCCGATTGATCAAGGAAAAGTGTGATTTTCTGATTAAGTTGCCTATGGCCGGGAAGGTCACTTCGTTAAACGCATCAGTTGCCGCTAGTCTATTGATGTATGAAGTGTATCGAAAACGTTATCCGTTAGGAGAATAGAGATGGAGATCCTCTTAGTCGATGGATACAACATGATAGGTGCATGGCCTCGGCTGCAGCACTTAAAGGAAAACAGCTTTGAAGAAGCCAGAGACGTGCTGATTCAAAATTTAGCAGAATATCAAGCATACACAGGGTATCGAGTCATTGTCGTATTCGATGCCCATATGGTCAAAGGGATCGAAAAAAAGCGGATCAACCACCGAGTAGAGGTCATCTTTACGAGAGAGAATGAAACAGCTGATGAGCGGATTGAAAAGCTGGCCCAGGATTTGAATAATGTTCGGACGCAAATTCATGTGGCGACCTCAGACTTCACAGAACAATGGGCAATTTTTGGACAAGGAGCTCTTCGGAAGTCGGCTCGAGAGCTTTTGAGAGAGATTGAAGTGATCGAACGAAAGATAGAGACGAGAGTCAAAAAGATTACTTCTGATAAACCAGTATCCAAGATTGAATTGTCAGAAGATGTATTGAAAACGTTTGAAAAATGGCGGCGTGGGAATCTGGAATAGCTTGACGATATTTCAACCATTAATGTATAATATTTCTATCTAGGTGCGGTCGGGGGGATCGAAGTGAATCTAAACAACAGCAAGGATAAATCCATCAGAGAGCAATTTTGCCAGTTGGAAGATGAACAAGTCATTGAAAGGGTTCATGTCGGAGATAGTGATGCGCTAGATTACTTAATAACGAAATACCGCAATTTTGTACGTGCAAAAGCAAGATCTTATTTCTTGATTGGAGCGGATCGAGAGGACATTGTCCAAGAGGGGATGATCGGACTTTATAAGTCTATCCGCGATTTCAGAGAGGACAAGCTTACTTCATTTAAGGCTTTTGCAGAATTATGTATTACCCGCCAAATTATCACCGCAATTAAAACAGCTACTCGCCAAAAACATATCCCGTTAAATTCCTATGTATCATTAGACAAGCCAATATATGATGAAGAATCAGACAGAACATTGTTGGACGTCATTTCCGGTGCTAAAGCGCTTAACCCAGAAGATTTAATCATTAGCAAAGAAGAATTTGATGATATTGAAATGAAAATGGGGGAACTACTAAGTGAGCTGGAAAGAAAGGTACTTGTGCTTTACCTTGATGGCAGATCCTATCAAGAGATTTCTGAAGATTTAAACCGTCATGTGAAATCAATTGATAACGCACTCCAAAGAGTAAAGAGAAAATTAGAGAAATATTTAGAGCTTCGCGAGATTAGTCTCTAATCAAACCTATATTGACAGCTTTTTCGACACTGTGATAAGGTACTAAGGAAATGATGTCGAGAAAATAGGTGTAAATATGAGGAAAAAGATTACTCTAGCCTGTAAAGACTGCGGAAGCCGCAATTATACGACAATGAAAAGTGATGCTTCAGCAGCTGAAAGATTAGAAGTTAAGAAATATTGCAAGACTTGTAATTCACATAAAACACATTTAGAAACGAAGTAAGATTTGCGTTCTTTAATCTGTGGAGGTCTTTTACATGCGTATTATCAGTTTCTTAAAAAGTGTCGGGAAAGAAATGAAAAAGGTCAGCTGGCCAAAGAAAAACGAAATGATTCGCTACACAATCACGGTTATTTTAACAGTCGTATTCTTTGCAATCTTTTTCTCTTTTCTTGATATAGGAATCTCACAATTAATCGAATTAATTCATTAATACTTGAATAATGGTCTGCTGAACGTGCTATAATAGATCATAATATGACTTGCCAAAAAACCCGTTTTACGGGTTTTTTCAATTGCTTGAAAATATTTACCGGTACTCGAGATTCGTCAAATAGACATTACGAAATGTGGGGAGGGAAGGACTGAATAGTCCTGAACGAAATGGAAAAGAATTGGTATGTTGTGCATACGTACTCTGGCTATGAAAACAAAGTAAAAGCAAACTTGGAAAAGCGTGTTGAATCAATGGGCATGCAGGATAAAATCTTCCGCGTTGTCGTACCAGAAGAAGAAGAAACAGATATTAAAAATGGTAAGAAAAAAGTCGTCAAAAAGAAAGTATTCCCTGGCTATGTCCTAGTGGAAATCGTGATGACTGACGACTCTTGGTATGTTGTTCGTAATACACCAGGTGTCACAGGATTCGTTGGATCAGCTGGATCAGGCTCAAAGCCGACAGCGCTGCTGCCAGGCGAAGCCGAAACCATTCTGAAGAGAATGGGTCTTGAAGAACGCAAAACAGAAATCGACTTTGAATTGAAAGAAACAGTCAAGGTAATCGACGGACCATTTGCTAACTTCACAGGCTCTATCGAAGAGATTGATTACGATAAAAGCAAAGTCAAAGTATTCGTTAATATGTTTGGTAGAGAAACACCCGTGGAACTTGAGTTCACGCAGATCGATAAATTGTAATTCAAAAGAGCTTGAAATGAGTGTATAGAAGTGGTAATATAGCAAAGGTACGTCTTGAGTTCGCTCAAGATCGCTAGCTAGTTATTTCGTCATTCATATAAAGAATGAAGTTGTTGAGTGGGAGGGGGATTCCCCTATTACCACATCACGGACTTTAAGGAGGTGTGTCTCGTGGCTAAAAAAGTAGTTAAAGTTGTTAAATTGCAAATTCCTGCTGGAAAAGCTAACCCAGCTCCACCAGTTGGACCTGCACTAGGTCAAGCCGGTGTTAATATCATGGGATTCTGTAAGGAGTTTAATGCTCGTACAGCTGACCAAGCTGGTCTTATCATTCCTGTTGAAATTTCGGTTTTTGAAGACCGTTCATTTACATTTATTACCAAAACTCCACCTGCTGCAGTTTTACTTAAAAAAGCAGCTGGTATTGAGTCTGGTTCTGGTGAACCTAACCGTAATAAAGTGGCAACTGTTAAGCGTGATAAAGTACGCGAAATCGCGGAAACAAAAATGCCTGACTTAAACGCTGCTAGCGTTGAATCAGCTATGCGCATGGTTGAAGGTACTGCACGCAGTATGGGTATTGTCATCGAAGATTAATTTATTGTCTTGTTGGGTTGCGAGTTTGGTTTTGACAAGTTCGCAACCCTTATTCGTGGGAGGTTATTCCGCTAAAACCACATAAGGAGGATTTTTATAATGGCTAAAAAAGGTAAAAAGTATGTAGAAGCTGCTAAGCTGATCGAACGTACTAAAGCGTATGATGTAGCTGAAGCTGTTTCTCTTACAAAAAAAGCAAATACAGCGAAATTTGATGCGACTGTAGAAGTTGCTTTTCGTTTGGGCGTAGACCCTCGTAAAAACGATCAACAAATCCGCGGTGCAGTTGTACTTCCTAACGGAACTGGTAAAACTCAACGCGTTCTTGTGTTCGCTAAAGGCGAAAAAGCAAAAGAAGCAGAAGCTGCTGGAGCAGACTACGTTGGAGATTCTGATTACATCACTAAAATCCAACAAGGCTGGTTCGAATTCGATGTAATCGTTGCAACACCTGACATGATGGGTGAAGTTGGTAAGATCGGTCGTGTACTTGGACCAAAAGGTCTTATGCCAAACCCTAAAACAGGAACTGTTACATTCGAAGTAGAAAAAGCAATCAATGAAATCAAAGCTGGTAAAGTAGAATACCGCGTTGATAAAGCTGGTAACATCCACGCGCCAATCGGAAAGGTTTCTTTCGAGGACGAAAAGCTTGTTGAGAACTTTGCAACAATCTATGATACAATCCTTAAAGCAAAACCTGCAGCGGCTAAAGGTGTATACGTGAAAAACGTTTCTGTTACAACTACTATGGGCCCTGGCGTGAAAGTGGATCCATCTTCTTTCTCTGCAAAATAAATCTTGACTTATCACAATCGTTTTGATAATATCAAAATGTTGTAAAATAGAATATGTCCATTTATACCGTAGACAGCAGGGGCCTTATGGCTTAATTAACCCGCCGAGGTGTATATGTCACAGTCTTACGTTAACGTATGCTTGTATATACAGCCTCCATGTCTTAATGGAGGCTTTTTATATGGAGAACCGTTCGTTAGGAACGTGATGGCCTGATCGGTATAAGTGTTACACAAAGAATGTACAGGAGGTGTAACCATGAGCAATGCAATCGATACTAAAAAAGTTGTCGTTGATGAAATTACTTCTAAATTTAAAGACAGTATGTCTACTGTAATTGTAGATTACCGTGGTCTTTCAGTTTCTGAAGTGACTGAACTTCGTAAACAGCTTCGTGATGCTGGCGTAGAATTCAAAGTTTACAAAAATACTTTGACTCGCCGTGCAGTTGAACAAGTTGAACTAACGGGTTTAAACGATTTCTTAACAGGTCCAAACGCTATCGCATTCAGTAACGAAGATGTTATCGCACCTGCGAAAATCATCAACGAATTTGCGAAAAGCCACGAAGCTTTAGAAATCAAAGCTGGTGTCATCGAAGGAAACGTAGCGACTGTAGAAGAAGTGAAGGCTCTTGCGGAACTTCCGTCTCGCGAAGGCTTACTTTCTATGTTGCTTAGCGTTCTTCAAGCTCCAGTTCGTAACCTTGCTCTTGCTACTAAAGCAGTTGCAGAACAAAAAGAAGAACAAGGCGCTTAATGCGTACTTAACGTAAAAAACTTAAAATGGAGGAATTACAAATGGCTTTAAATATCGAAGAAATCATTGCTTCAGTTAAAGAAGCAACTGTACTTGAGTTAAACGACTTAGTAAAAGCAATCGAAGAAGAATTTGGCGTAACTGCTGCTGCTCCTGTAGCTGTAGCTGCAGCTGGTGGTGCCGCTGCTGAAGAGAAAACTGATTTTGATCTAGTACTTACTGGTGCTGGAGACCAAAAAATCAAAGTTATCAAAGTGGTTCGTGAAATCACTGGTCTTGGCTTGAAAGAAGCTAAAGAACTTGTTGACAACACTCCAAAACCACTTAAAGAAGGTATTGCTAAAGAAGAAGCTGAAGAACTTAAAGCTAAGCTTGAAGAAGTTGGCGCTTCTGTAGAAGTTAAGTAATCTTCGCCTAATCTTTTGGGAAAGCTCGCTTTTACTGGCGGGCTTTTTCTTTTCTATTCTCCTGAAACGATTGAATCCAGAGGAGGTCCATTCATCATGAGTGACCACTATTATACGGAAAAGCCATCAGTGAAAAGCAATAAACAGACATGGGACTTCACCTTGAGAAACCGTACCTTTACTTTTACAAGTGACAGTGGAGTGTTTTCTAAGAAAGAAGTCGACTTTGGTTCAAGGCTTTTAATTGAAGCTTTTGAAGAACCTGACGTGGATGGCGATGTCTTAGATGTCGGTTGCGGTTATGGACCGATTGGCTTATCGTTAGCAAACGAAATGACGAGCCGCACCATTCATATGATTGATGTGAACGAAAGAGCAGTCGAACTTTCAAAGGAAAACGCTAAACATAATCGCATTGATAATGTCCGCATCTATCAAAGTGATTTGTTCTCGAATGTTCATTCATCAGCTGCTTTTGCCTCTATACTGACCAATCCCCCAATACGGGCAGGGAAGAAAGTTGTACATGCGATCTTTGAAAAAAGTGCTGATCATTTATTGCCGGAAGGTGAGTTGTGGGTGGTTATTCAGAAAAAGCAGGGCGGACCATCTGCGATTGAAAAATTAGAACAGCTCTTTGGAGAAGTCGAGGTTGTATTGAAAAAAAAGGGCTACTATATTATCAAAGCTAAAAAAGTTTGACGCAGTTTCCTAGCTGTGTTAACATTATAAAATGCCAATGTGTATATTTTGCTTGATAGGCTTAAAAAACAACTATTTTGTATAAATTATGCATACTTGGGAAAACTAATAAAATCGGTATTTGTTTTTGGATGTGGTTTTCTTATTTTAGAAACCCTTTTTTCTTTTGTCTTGTAAAAGTATTTCTTTACTGACATTTGAAAGGCTGAAATACTTTTTACACATATAATACGCATGATTTGAGGGGTGAATCAGTTGACAGGTCAACTAGTTCAGTATGGACGACACCGCCAGCGCAGAAGCTACGCACGCATAAGCGAAGTGTTAGAATTACCAAATCTCATTGAAATTCAAACCTCTTCTTATCAGTGGTTTCTTGATGAGGGTCTTAGAGAGATGTTTCAAGATATATCCCCAATTGAGGATTTTACTGGTAACCTTTCTCTTGAATTCATTGATTACAGCCTAGGGGATCCTAAGTATCCTGTAGCAGAATCAAAAGAACGTGATGTAACTTACTCTGCTCCACTAAGAGTAAAAGTTCGTTTAATTAACAAAGAAACTGGAGAAGTAAAAGACCAAGATGTGTTCATGGGTGATTTCCCAATCATGACAGACACAGGTACTTTTATCATTAACGGTGCGGAACGTGTAATCGTTTCTCAGTTAGTGCGTTCTCCAAGTGTATATTTCAGTGGTAAAGTAGACAAAAACGGTAAAAAAGGTTTTACTGCGACTGTCATTCCAAACCGTGGCGCATGGTTAGAATACGAAACTGATGCGAAGGATGTAGTCTATGTACGCATCGATCGCACACGTAAGTTGCCGGTTACGGTTCTTTTGCGTGCTCTCGGCTTCAGCTCTGATCAAGAGATTCTTGACCTCATTGGCGAGAATGAATACTTACGCAACACGCTGGAAAAAGACAATACAGAGAATGCGGATAAAGCACTTCTCGAAATCTACGAGCGCCTCCGTCCTGGAGAGCCGCCAACTGTTGAAAATGCGAAAAGCCTGCTAGACTCTCGCTTCTTCGATCCGAAGAGATATGACCTAGCTAATGTTGGACGCTACAAGATTAATAAAAAGCTTCATATTAAAAATAGACTGTTCAATCAAAAATTGGCTGAAACGTTAGTTGACCCTGAAACAGGTGAAATTCTAGCAGAAAAAGGTCAAATTTTAGACAGAAGAGTTCTTGATAAAGTTCTTCCATACTTAGAAAACGGCATCGGATTTAGAAAGCTTTATCCAAATGGTGGCGTAGTAGAAGATGAAGTAGAACTTCAATCTATTAAGATTTATGCACCGTCTGATCAAGAAGGCGAGCAAGTGATCAACGTGATCGGGAATGCATACGTAGAGGAAGCTGTGAAAAACATCACGCCTTCTGACATCATTGCATCGATCAGTTACTTCTTCAACCTTCTTCATGGTGTAGGTGACACAGATGATATCGATCACCTTGGTAACCGTCGCCTGCGTTCTGTAGGTGAGCTTCTGCAAAACCAATTCCGTATTGGTTTAAGCAGAATGGAGCGTGTTGTTCGTGAAAGAATGTCGATCCAAGACACAAACACGATCACACCTCAGCAACTGATCAACATCCGTCCTGTGATCGCTTCTATCAAAGAGTTCTTTGGTAGCTCTCAGCTTTCTCAGTTCATGGATCAAACAAACCCGCTTGCTGAATTGACGCACAAACGTCGTCTGTCGGCGCTTGGACCGGGTGGTTTGACACGTGAGCGTGCAGGAATGGAAGTTCGTGACGTTCACTACTCTCACTATGGCCGTATGTGTCCGATTGAAACACCAGAGGGTCCAAACATCGGTTTGATCAACTCTCTATCTTCATTTGCAAAAGTGAATCGCTTCGGCTTTATTGAAACACCTTACCGCCGGGTTGACCCTGAAACAGGTAAAGTGACACCGAGAATCGATTACTTAACTGCTGATGAAGAGGATAACTACGTTGTAGCACAAGCGAATGCTATATTAGGTGAAGATGGTTCGTTTATCGATGATAATATCATTGCTCGTTTCAGAGGGGAAAACACAGTTGTTCCTCGAAACCGCGTTGACTACATGGACGTTTCGCCAAAGCAGGTTGTTTCTGCAGCGACAGCATGTATCCCATTCTTAGAAAACGATGACTCTAACCGTGCTCTAATGGGAGCGAACATGCAACGTCAGGCTGTGCCTTTGATGCAGCCGGAATCACCGATTGTTGGTACAGGTATGGAGTATGTATCAGGGAAAGACTCTGGTGCTGCTGTTATCTGCCGCTACCCTGGTGTTGTAGAACGTGTTGAAGCGAAAAATATTTGGGTTCGTCGCTATGAAGACGTTGACGGACAACAAGTCAAAGGAAATCTAGACAAATACAGCTTGCTGAAATTTGTCCGCTCTAACCAAGGGACTTGCTACAACCAGCGTCCAATCGTAAGTGTTGGAGATGAAGTCGTAAAAGGAGAAATCCTTGCAGACGGTCCTTCAATGGAAAAAGGTGAATTGGCTCTAGGACGTAACGTCATGGTCGGCTTCATGACTTGGGACGGTTATAACTACGAGGATGCGATCATCATGAGTGAGCGCCTTGTAAAAGATGACGTCTACACGTCTATTCATATTGAAGAATATGAATCAGAAGCTCGTGATACAAAGCTTGGACCGGAAGAAATCACTCGTGATATTCCAAACGTTGGGGAAGATGCTTTACGCAACCTTGACGAGCGCGGAATCATCCGTATTGGTGCAGAAGTAAAAGACGGAGACCTTCTTGTAGGGAAAGTAACGCCTAAAGGTGTAACAGAACTAACAGCTGAAGAACGTCTATTACATGCAATCTTCGGTGAAAAGGCTCGTGAAGTGCGTGATACGTCTCTACGTGTTCCACACGGCGGCGGCGGAATTATCCACGACGTCAAAGTCTTTAACCGTGAAGATGGAGATGAATTACCTCCAGGTGTAAACCAGTTAGTCCGCGTATACATCGTTCAGAAGCGTAAAATTTCTGAAGGTGACAAAATGGCCGGACGACATGGTAACAAAGGGGTTATCTCTAAAATCCTTCCAGAAGAAGATATGCCGTATCTTCCAGATGGAACACCGATTGATATCATGTTAAACCCTCTAGGGGTACCATCTCGTATGAACATCGGTCAGGTACTTGAGCTTCATATGGGTATGGCTGCACGTTACCTTGGCATCCACATTGCGTCACCAGTATTTGATGGTGCGCGCGAGGAAGATGTTTGGGAAACGCTTGAAGAAGCAGGTATGTCCCGTGATGCGAAAACAGTCCTTTATGACGGTCGAACTGGTGAACCATTCGATAACCGTGTATCAGTCGGAATCATGTACATGATCAAACTGGCTCACATGGTTGACGATAAACTTCACGCTCGTTCAACTGGACCATACTCACTTGTTACGCAGCAGCCACTTGGCGGTAAAGCACAGTTTGGTGGTCAGCGTTTCGGAGAGATGGAAGTATGGGCGCTTGAAGCTTACGGTGCAGCATACACACTTCAAGAGATCTTAACAGTTAAATCGGATGACGTTGTAGGTCGTGTGAAAACATACGAGGCCATCGTCAAAGGGGATAACGTCCCTGAACCAGGTGTCCCTGAATCATTCAAAGTGTTAATTAAAGAACTTCAAAGTTTAGGTATGGATGTCAAAATCCTATCTGGCGATGAAGAAGAGATAGAAATGAGAGATTTAGAAGACGATGAGGAAACGAAGAAAGCAGACGGATTAGCGTTATCTAATGACGAAGATGCTGCAGACCTCGCACCTGTCGATCTTGAACGTGACGCAGTCACAAAAGAATAGCAGAAACGATTAGAGCAAGTGACTAGGGTATAACCCGAAGATTAAAAGGGAGGTAGGCCCCTTGCTAGATGTGAACAATTTTGAGTATATGAACATCGGTCTCGCATCACCTGATAAAATCCGTTCTTGGTCTTTTGGTGAAGTGAAAAAGCCTGAAACGATTAACTATCGTACACTGAAACCTGAAAAAGATGGTCTCTTTTGTGAACGTATCTTCGGACCGCAAAAAGACTGGGAATGTCATTGTGGAAAGTATAAACGCGTTCGTTATAAGGGTGTTGTATGTGACCGTTGTGGTGTAGAAGTAACACGGGCAAAAGTCCGTCGTGAGAGAATGGGGCATATCGAACTGGCTGCCCCAGTTTCCCACATTTGGTATTTCAAAGGTATCCCAAGCCGTATGGGTCTTGTTCTTGATATGTCACCACGTGCGTTAGAAGAAGTGATTTACTTCGCTTCTTACGTTGTGACAGATCCGGGCAACACACCGCTTGAGAAGAAACAACTTCTTTCTGAGAAGGAATTCCGTGCGTATTTAGATAAATACGGTAATACGTTCCAAGCAGCTATGGGTGCAGAAGCAATCAATAAACTTCTTCAAGATATCGATCTTGTAAAAGAAGTAGATACACTGAAAGAAGAGCTGAAAACTGCTCAAGGACAGCGTCGTACACGTGCGATTAAACGCCTTGAAGTGCTAGAAGCCTTCCGTAACTCAGGAAACAAACCATCATGGATGATTCTTGATGTACTTCCGGTTATTCCGCCAGAATTACGTCCAATGGTCCAGCTTGATGGTGGACGTTTTGCTACTTCTGACTTAAACGACCTTTATCGTCGTGTTATCAACCGTAACAATCGTCTGAAACGTTTATTAGATCTTGGCGCGCCAAGCATCATCGTTCAGAACGAGAAGCGTATGCTTCAAGAAGCTGTCGATGCCTTGATTGATAATGGACGTAGAGGCCGACCAGTAACAGGACCAGGAAATAGACCATTGAAATCTCTTTCTCATATGCTGAAAGGGAAACAAGGACGTTTCCGTCAAAACTTGCTCGGTAAACGTGTTGACTATTCTGGACGTTCCGTTATCGTCGTAGGACCACATTTGAAAATGTATCAGTGTGGACTTCCGAAAGAAATGGCTCTTGAATTATTCAAACCATTCGTGATGAAGGAGCTTGTTGAAAAAGGTTTAGCTCACAACATCAAGAGTGCGAAGCGTAAAATTGAGCGCGTGCAGCCGGAAGTCTGGGATGTTTTAGAATCAGTTATTCGTGAGCACCCAGTCTTACTAAACCGTGCACCGACTCTTCACAGACTTGGTATTCAAGCGTTTGAACCTACACTTGTGGAAGGACGCGCAATTCGTCTGCATCCACTTGTATGTACAGCCTACAACGCTGACTTTGACGGTGACCAAATGGCGGTTCACGTACCATTATCTGCTGAGGCTCAAGCTGAAGCTCGTATCTTAATGCTTGCTGCTCAAAACATTTTGAACCCGAAAGATGGAAAACCTGTTGTTACGCCATCTCAGGATATGGTGCTTGGTAACTACTACCTTACACTTGAGCGTAAAGGTGCTATCGGAGAAGGTATGGTCTTCAAAGATACTGACGAAGCCCTTCTAGCTTATCAAAATGGGTATGTGCATCTTCATACACGTGTAGCTGTTGCAGCTAGCTCGTTGAAGAATGTGACATTCACTGATGAACAGCGTTCTAAATTGTTGATTACAACAGTTGGAAAACTGATCTTTAACGAAATCTTACCGGAATCATTCCCTTACATGAATGAGCCGACAAAGAGCAATATTGAAGAAAAAACGCCTGACCGCTTCTTCCTTGAAAAAGGTGAGGATGTCAAAGCTGCGATCGAGAAACAAGAAATCAATGCGCCGTTCAAAAAAGGTATTTTAGGTAAAATCATTGCGGAAATCTTTAAGAGATTCCATATCACTGAGACATCTAAAATGCTTGATCGCATGAAAAATCTTGGTTTCAAATACTCTACTAAAGCGGGTATTACGGTTGGTGTGTCTGACATCGTCGTATTAGATGATAAGCAGAAGATCCTCGAAGAAGCACAAGCAAAAGTAGATAACGTCTTGAAGCAATTCAGACGTGGTTTGATTACTGAAGAAGAGCGTTACGAGAGAGTCATTTCGATCTGGAGTTCTTCTAAAGATGTCATCCAAGGTAAACTGATGAAGTCCCTTGATGAAGTCAACCCAATCTACATGATGAGTGACTCTGGAGCGCGTGGTAACGCATCTAACTTCACTCAGCTGGCTGGTATGCGTGGTCTGATGGCCAACCCGGCTGGACGTATCATTGAACTTCCGATTAAATCTAGTTTCCGTGAAGGTTTAACCGTATTGGAATACTTTATTTCCACTCACGGAGCGCGTAAAGGTCTTGCCGATACAGCCCTTAAAACAGCTGACTCAGGTTACCTCACGCGTCGTCTCGTCGATGTTGCACAGGATGTTATCATCCGTGAAACAGATTGCGGTACAGACCGTGGTATCTTGGCGAAGTCCATTAGAGAAGGAAATGAAATTATTGAGAAGCTTGAAGAACGTCTGATCGGACGTTTTGCAAGAAAACCAATTGTTCATCCTGAAACGGGCGAAGTCATTGTGGACGAAAACGAACTAATTGATGAAGATAAAGCACTTGAAGTAGTTGAAGCAGGAATTGAGGAAGTATGGATCCGTTCTGCATTTACATGTAACACGCCTCATGGTGTATGTAAACGATGCTACGGCCGTAACCTTGCAACTGGTACTGACGTTGAAGTCGGTGAAGCAGTTGGAATCATCGCTGCTCAATCAATCGGTGAGCCAGGAACACAGCTTACAATGCGTACGTTCCACACCGGTGGGGTAGCAGGAGACGATATCACACAAGGTTTACCTCGTATCCAAGAGCTATTTGAAGCGCGTAATCCGAAAGGGCAAGCGACCATTTCTGAAATTGATGGTGTCGTTGCTGAAATTAACGATGTTCGTGACAAGCAGCAGGAAATTGTGGTTCAAGGCGACGTTGAAACTCGTTCTTACACAGCTCCTTACAATGCGCGTCTGAAAGTTGTTGAAGGTGACAAAGTCACTCGTGGTCAAGTACTGACAGAAGGTTCGATCGATCCGAAAGAACTTCTTAAAGTGACTGACATGACAGCTGTTCAAGAATATCTGCTTCATGAAGTACAAAAAGTATACCGTATGCAAGGGGTAGAAATCGGAGATAAGCACGTTGAGGTAATGGTTCGCCAAATGCTTCGTAAAGTGCGTGTCGCTGATGCAGGGGATACAGATGTATTACCAGGCACACTTCTTGATGTACATCAATTCACTGAAGCGAACAAAAAAGTACTATTCGAAGGCAAACGTCCTGCAACAGGCCGTCCAGTTCTTCTTGGTATTACAAAAGCATCGCTTGAAACAGACTCATTCTTGTCTGCGGCATCCTTCCAAGAAACGACTCGTGTCCTAACAGATGCGGCGATCAAAGGAAAACGTGATGAACTGCTTGGCTTGAAAGAGAATGTTATCATCGGTAAACTTGTTCCAGCTGGAACAGGAATGCCAAACTACCGTAAGGTTAAGCCGGTTTCACAAGTGCAGCCGTCTGACGATATGGTTCCTGTAGAGTAATCTTTCTCGTGAGATTCCTATAAAATCATCAAAAATGGTGAAGGATGTCAAGATAATCTGTCATATGATATTGACATCCTTCTGCCATGATGATAATATAACCAAGGTGCTCAAAATAAAACCTGTTACTTTGGAGGATATTCGATGTCTTATGATAAAGTATCACAGGCTCAATCCATTATTATTGGTACGAAGCAAACAGTAAAAGCTCTGAAACGAGATTCAGTAAAGGAAATCGTCGTAGCGAAAGATGCTGATCCTGCTTTAACAGCTAGTGTAATAAAACTAGCGCAAGAGAAGGGTGTAGACATTTTAGTGGTAGATTCCATGAAAAAGCTCGGCAAAGCCTGCGGAATTGAAGTTGGGGCAGCAGCTGTTGCCATTATGTTATAGCGTACTTGTTTTGTTTTTGCATGTGTAAATGCAAAAGCATTGTTTTTTGCCTTTTGATGAACCACCTGGGTATGTGGGTTATAAAAAAAGCAACGAAGGGAGGAATAACAACATGCCTACAATTAATCAGCTAATACGCAAAGGACGCGTGAGTAAAGTTGAAAACTCAAAGTCTCCTGCACTTAACAAAGGATACAACAGTTTCAAAAAAGAGCACACTAACGTAACATCTCCACAGAAGCGCGGGGTTTGTACTCGTGTCGGTACAATGACACCGAAAAAACCAAACTCAGCACTACGTAAATATGCTCGTGTACGTTTGTCTAACCTGATTGAGGTAACAGCTTACATTCCTGGTATCGGACATAATCTACAAGAGCACAGTGTAGTACTTATCCGTGGCGGACGTGTAAAAGACTTACCGGGTGTACGTTACCACATCGTTCGTGGTGCGCTTGATACTGCCGGAGTTGACGGTCGTATGCAAGGACGTTCTAAATACGGAACAAAACGCCCTAAACAAAGCAAATAATACAAACAAACATAAGGGTTTTTAGAAGTTGATATCAGATCAGTGGAGTCAGGCAACTGACAATGATATTGAGATGAGAGACAGATAGAAATCCTTTTAAATGAGAAGGGAGGCTATCAGATGCCACGTAAAGGTCCTGTAGCAAAAAGAGACGTATTGCCAGATCCAATTTACAATTCTAAACTTGTATCTCGTTTGATCAACAAAATGATGATCGACGGTAAAAGAGGAAAGTCACAAACAATTCTCTACAAGTCATTTGATATCATCAAAGAACGTACTGGTAATGAAGCGATGGAGGTTTTCGAACAAGCCTTGAAAAACATCATGCCAGTTCTTGAAGTTAAAGCACGTCGTGTAGGTGGAGCCAACTACCAAGTTCCTGTAGAAGTTCGCCCAGACCGTCGTACTACTTTAGGTCTTCGCTGGTTAGTAAACTACGCTCGTCTTCGTGGAGAAAAAACGATGGAAGAGCGTCTTGCTAACGAAATCCTTGACGCAGCTAACAACACTGGTGCTGCTGTTAAGAAACGTGAAGATACACACAAAATGGCAGAAGCGAACAAAGCATTCGCTCACTACCGCTGGTAGGATTTATACCAAACTAAAAAAACTATTCCCTAATAAGGAAGGAGAAATTACCCAATGGCAAGAGAGTTCTCCTTAGACAAAACTCGTAATATTGGTATCATGGCTCACATCGATGCCGGTAAAACGACAACGACTGAGCGTATCTTATACTACACTGGTCGTATCCATAAAATTGGCGAAACTCACGAAGGAGCTTCCCAAATGGACTGGATGGAGCAGGAGCAAGAACGTGGTATTACAATCACTTCTGCTGCTACTACAGCACAATGGAAAGGTTACCGTGTAAACATCATCGATACACCAGGACACGTAGACTTCACAGTTGAAGTTGAACGTTCTTTACGTGTACTTGATGGTGCGGTTACTGTTCTAGATGCACAATCAGGTGTAGAGCCACAAACTGAAACAGTTTGGCGCCAAGCAACAACTTACGGAGTACCTCGTATCGTATTCATTAACAAAATGGATAAAACAGGTGCGGACTTCCTTTACTCTGTAGGCACATTAAGAGATCGTCTTCAAGCGAACGCTCATGCAATTCAATTGCCGATCGGCGCTGAAGATCAATTCGAAGGAATCATCGACCTTGTAGAAAACGTAGCATACTTCTACGAAGATGACCTTGGAACTCGCTCTGATGCACAAGAAATCCCTGCTGAGTATAAAGACAAAGCTGAAGAGCTTCGCAACAGCCTAATTGAAGCTGTCGCTGAGCTTGACGAAGAGCTTATGGAAAAATACCTTGAGGGTGAAGAAATTACAATTCCTGAATTGAAAGCTGCAATCCGTAAAGGAACGTTGAATGTTGAATTCTATCCAGTTCTTGTTGGATCTGCTTTCAAAAACAAAGGTGTTCAGCTTGTACTTGACGCTGTGCTTGATTACCTTCCTGCACCAACTGATGTTGCTGCAATCAAAGGTACCTTGCCAGATTCAAATGAAGAGGTTGTACGTGAGTCTACTGATGACGCACCATTCGCAGCCCTTGCTTTTAAAGTAATGACTGACCCTTATGTTGGGAAACTAACTTTCTTCCGTGTATACTCTGGAACACTTGATTCTGGTTCTTACGTGAAGAACTCTTCTAAGAACAAGCGTGAACGTGTTGGACGTATCCTTCAAATGCACGCAAACAGCCGTGAAGAAATCTCTACTGTATATGCAGGGGATATCGCAGCAGCTGTAGGTCTTAAAGATACATCAACTGGTGACACTCTTTGTGACGAGAAAAGTCTTGTTATCCTTGAGTCTATGGAATTCCCAGAGCCAGTTATCGATGTAGCAATCGAGCCTAAGTCTAAGGCTGACCAAGATAAAATGGGTATCGCTTTAGCTAAACTAGCTGAAGAGGATCCAACATTCCGTACACAAACAAACACTGAAACTGGTCAAACGATCATCTCTGGTATGGGTGAGCTTCACCTTGATATCATTGTTGACCGTATGAAGCGTGAGTTCAAGGTTGAAGCTAACGTAGGAGCTCCTCAAGTTGCGTACCGTGAAACATTCCGTTCTGGTGCAAAAGTTGAAGGTAAATTCGTACGTCAGTCTGGTGGACGTGGTCAGTTCGGACACGTTTGGATCGAATTCGAACCAAACGAAGAAGGCGCAGGCTTCGAATTCCAAAATGCAATCGTCGGTGGGGTTGTTCCTCGTGAATACATTCCAGCTATTCAAGCAGGTCTTGAAGATTCACTTGAAAATGGTGTATTAGCTGGATTCCCATTAATCGACATCAAAGCAAAATTATTTGATGGATCTTACCACGACGTTGACTCTAACGAAATGGCGTTTAAAATTGCTGCATCTATGGCATTGAAAAATGCTGTCAGCAAATGTAACCCAGTTCTACTTGAGCCAATGATGAAAGTGGAAGTCGTTATCCCTGAAGAATACATGGGAGACATCATGGGTGATATCACATCTCGTCGTGGACGTGTAGAAGGTATGGAAGCTCGCGGTAACGCTCAAGTTGTTCGCGCAATGGTTCCACTTTCTGAAATGTTCGGATATGCAACTGCACTCCGTTCTAATACACAAGGACGCGGTACTTTCACTATGCACATGGATCACTACGAAGAAGTGCCTAAGAGCATCAGTGAAGAAATCATCAAAAAAAATAAAGGTGAATAATTGATTTTGCCTTTAAACTAAAGTATAACTACTATTGAAGATCAGAAAGTGAGAGGTAACTCTTCACTTTCTATCACTCTATACCAAATACAATGAACCTTTAAGGAGGATTTTTAGAATGGCTAAAGAAAAATTCGACCGTTCCAAATCGCATGCTAACATTGGTACAATTGGACACGTTGACCATGGTAAAACAACTCTAACTGCTGCTATCTCAACAGTTCTTCATAAGAAATCTGGTAAAGGTACGGCTATGGCTTATGACCAAATCGATGGTGCTCCAGAAGAGCGCGAGCGTGGAATCACAATCTCAACAGCACACGTTGAGTATGAAACTGAAACTCGTCACTATGCACACGTAGACTGCCCAGGACACGCTGACTATGTTAAAAACATGATCACTGGTGCTGCTCAAATGGACGGCGCGATCTTAGTAGTATCTGCTGCTGATGGTCCAATGCCACAAACACGTGAGCACATCCTACTTTCTCGTAACGTAGGTGTACCATACATCGTAGTATTCCTTAACAAATGTGACATGGTTGACGATGAAGAGTTACTTGAACTTGTTGAAATGGAAGTTCGTGACCTTCTTTCTGACTATGACTTCCCTGGTGACGATGTACCTGTTATCAAAGGTTCTGCTCTTAAAGCTCTTGAAGGTGATGCTGATTACGAAGCAAAAATCTTCGAACTTATGGATGCGGTTGATGAGTACATCCCAACTCCAGAGCGTGACACTGAGAAGCCATTCATGATGCCAGTTGAGGACGTATTCTCAATCACTGGTCGTGGAACAGTTGCTACTGGTCGTGTTGAGCGTGGACAAGTTAAAGTCGGTGACGAAGTTGAAATCATCGGTCTTCAAGAAGAAAACGGTAAAACAACTGTTACAGGTGTTGAAATGTTCCGTAAGCTTCTTGACTATGCTGAAGCTGGTGACAACATCGGTGCACTACTTCGTGGTGTATCTCGTGAAGATATCCAACGTGGTCAAGTACTTGCTAAACCAGGTACAATCACTCCACATAGCCGTTTCAAAGCTGAAGTTTATGTACTTTCTAAAGAAGAGGGTGGACGTCATACTCCATTCTTCGCTAACTACCGTCCGCAGTTCTACTTCCGTACAACTGACGTAACTGGTATCGTACATCTTCCAGAAGGTACTGAAATGGTAATGCCTGGCGATAACACTGAGATGGAAGTTGAACTTATCTCTACTATCGCTATCGAAGAAGGAACTCGTTTCTCTATCCGTGAGGGTGGACGTACTGTAGGTTCTGGCGTCGTTTCAACTATCATTAAGTAATAAAACATATAAAAGAGACTCCTTGCAAAAGGGTCTCTTTTTTTGCTTTTCCAGATCAGAACGGCTACTATAAGCTATAGAATCTAATTGGAACCGAGAGGATCACTGGAATGGCGAAGATATATTTGAAGAAATGGTTAATCGGCGGGGTTGACCAATGGATTATGATCAAAGAAGATCACACAAATGAAGCGAAACCTGTTCTTTTATTTTTACACGGTGGGCCCGGCTCCGCTCAAATTAGCTATATCGACTCGTTTCATGAGGAACTTAATCAAGATTTTACAGTAGTTCATTGGGATCAGCGAGGCGCGGGACTTTCCTATCAAAAGAATCTCCCCGATACTTCCATGACCATTCAGCAATTTATTGAAGATACGATTGAACTGACAGAGAAAGTCCTTTCATATCTAGGTCAATCAAAATTGTACATCGCAGGATATTCATGGGGATCACTAATCGCCATACAAGCAGTACATAAGCGTCCAGATCTATATCATGCTTATTATGGAATTAGTCAGGTAGTAGATGTATTAAAAGAAGATATTATGTCGTACGAGCTCCTTTTGGAGAAATACCATCGGAATCGGTTGTTTACTTGGTGCCTGCGATTACTGACGCCTCCTCCGTGGAAACGAATATCAGCTCATGCTCTGTTCTCTCTATATAAAGAGCTCGGCAGCGTAGGTCTCACACATAGGTGGAGGCCGCTTATTCAAATGCTGCGCGGATTTCTTTTTAGTAAGGAATATCAGCTGAAAGATAAGTGGAAGTTCCTTAAAGGACAGAAGTTTAGTCAGGACATGCTATGGGATGAATTGATGAATGAGAGCATTGAATACCGAGTTTCTACTATATTAATACCTTGCTACTTTATCATTGGCGCATATGACATGATTACACCAGCTGCTGTATCAAAACCATATGTTGACCAATTAACAGCACCAATCAAAGAATGGTTCACCTTTAAAGAATCTGCACATTCCCCGCATCTAGAAGAACCAGAAGAATTTATCCGTACCATAAAAAAGACTGCTGTACATCATCTTCAGGGAAAGCTTGATTTATAGGCTGAACCCCTGTATAATATGAAAAGTGTGCAAATCATAAATTTATCCGATTTATTATTGCAACACGCAGGCCAATTTGGTACAATAGTGCATGTTGGTCTTTGACTGCGATGAAGTGAGAGGTTGCTGACACACCCGGCCGCTTTGCCATGGCAAGGTGATCAGGTTTTTCTCACGGAGAACTGTCTAACGTAAGTAGGCGAAAAGGAGGGAAAATAATGGCAAAACAAAAAATTCGTATTCGTTTAAAAGCATATGATCATAGAATTCTTGATCAATCTGCTGAGAAGATTGTTGAAACGGCTAAGCGTTCTGGTGCTAGTGTATCTGGTCCAATCCCGCTTCCAACTGAAAAATCAGTTTACACAATCCTTCGTGCGGTGCATAAGTACAAAGATTCTCGTGAGCAATTTGAGATGCGTACTCACAAACGTCTAATCGACATCGTGAATCCAACTCCACAAACAGTTGATGCACTTATGCGTTTAGATTTACCATCTGGTGTAGATATCGAAATCAAACTTTAATTCAAATAGAAAACACATATTATAGGAGGTGTGACTAATGACCAAAGGAATCTTAGGTAGAAAAATTGGTATGACGCAAGTATTCGCAGAAAACGGTGATCTTATCCCTGTAACTGTTGTTGAGGCTGCTGCTAACGTTGTTCTTCAAAAGAAGACTACTGACACGGATGGCTATGAAGCAATCCAAATCGGTTTTGACGACAAACGTGAAAAGCTTTCTAACAAACCAGAGAAGGGCCACGTTGCTAAAGCGGAAACTGCTCCTAAGCGCTTCGTAAAAGAATTACGCGGTGCGGAGTTAGATGCGTATGAAGTTGGTCAGGAAGTCAAAGTTGATATTTTCGCAAATGGAGATATCGTAGATGTAACAGGAACATCAAAAGGTAAAGGATTCCAAGGGGCTATCAAGCGCCACGGACAATCACGCGGACCAATGACTCACGGTTCACGTTACCACCGTCGTCCTGGTTCAATGGGACCTGTTGATCCAAACCGAGTATTCAAAGGTAAACTTCTTCCAGGTCGTATGGGCGGAGAGCAAATCACTGTCCAAAACCTTGAGATCGTTAAAGTTGATGCAGAACGCAATCTACTATTGATCAAAGGAAATGTACCAGGAGCTAAAAAATCTCTAGTAACTGTAAAGAGTGCAGTTAAATCTAAATAACTCTCTTAGGA
The DNA here is from genome assembly GCF_002998575.1 of Bacillus sp. LNXM65. Taxonomy (NCBI): domain Bacteria; kingdom Bacillati; phylum Bacillota; class Bacilli; order Caryophanales; family Bacillaceae; genus Bacillus; species Bacillus sp. LNXM65. The sequence goes on from NZ_PVRB01000010.1 coordinate 35,437, forward strand.
AAGGAGGAAACAAGTCATGCCAAAAGTAGCATTATTTAACCAAAACGGTTCTACTAACGGTGAAATCGAATTAAACGCTTCTGTGTTTGGAATCGAGCCAAACGAAAGCGTAGTATTCGATGCTATTCTTATGCAAAGAGCTTCCTTACGTCAAGGAACTCATAAAGTAAAAACTCGTTCTGAAGTACGTGGCGGAGGTCGTAAGCCTTGGAGACAGAAGGGTACAGGTCGTGCTCGTCAAGGTTCTATTCGTTCACCACAATGGCGCGGAGGCGGTATCGTATTCGGTCCAACACCACGCAGTTATTCATATAAATTACCTAAAAAAGTTCGCCGCTTGGCTATCAAGTCAGTATTGTCTTCTAAAGTAATCGACAACAACATCATCGTTCTTGAAGATTTGACTCTTGATGCAGTGAAAACGAAAGAATTCGCAGGCATCCTTAAAGGATTATCTGTTGAGAAGAAAGCGTTGATCGTCACTGCGGATGCAAACGAAACAGTTGCTTTATCTGCTCGTAACATCCCTGGAGTAACAGTTGTTGAAGCTAACGGTATCAACGTTCTTGACGTTGTCAACCACGACAAACTTCTGATCACTAAAGCAGCGGTTGAAAAAGTAGAGGAGGGACTTGCATAATGAAAGATCCTCGTGATGTTCTAAAGCGCCCTATCATTACTGAACGTTCTGCTGATCTAATGACAGAGAAGAAGTACACGTTCGAAGTTGATGTCAGAGCTAACAAAACAGAAGTGAAAGACGCTGTTGAAGAAATCTTTGGAGTGAAAGTTGAGAAAGTCAACGTTCAAAACTACAAAGGGAAATCTAAACGCGTTGGACGCTACACTGGTATGACTAGCCGTCGCAGAAAAGCGATCGTGAAATTAACTGCTGACAGCAAAGAAATCGAAATTTTTGAAGCGTAAATCTTAAAAAGAAGGAGGGAAATTCAAAATGGCGATTAAAAAGTATAAACCAACCAGTAATGGTCGTCGTGGCATGACTACTTCAGATTTTGCTGAAATCACGACTGACAAACCAGAAAAATCGTTGCTTGCACCGCTTCACAGAAAAGGCGGACGTAACAACCAAGGTAGATTGACTGTTCGTCATCAAGGTGGCGGTCATAAACGTCAATACCGTATCATCGACTTTAAGCGTGATAAAGACGGTATACCTGGACGCGTTGCTACAATCGAGTATGATCCAAACCGTTCAGCGAACATCGCTCTTGTAAACTATGCAGATGGTGAGAAACGTTACATTCTTGCTCCGAAAGGAATCCAAGTTGGTACTGAAGTTACTTCTGGACCAGAAGCTGACATCAAACCAGGTAATGCTCTTCCACTTATCAACATCCCAGTTGGTACAGTTGTGCATAACATTGAATTAAAACCAGGTAAAGGTGGACAATTAGTTCGTTCTGCTGGTACTTCTGCTCAAGTTCTTGGTAAAGAAGGTAAATACGTTCTTGTACGTTTGAACTCAGGAGAAGTTCGCATGATTCTTTCTGCTTGCCGTGCGACTATCGGTCAAGTTGGAAACGAGCAACACGAATTAATTAACATCGGTAAAGCTGGACGTTCTCGCTGGAAAGGCGTACGCCCAACAGTTCGTGGTTCTGTAATGAACCCTAACGATCACCCACACGGTGGTGGTGAAGGACGCGCTCCAATCGGACGTAAATCACCAATGTCTCCATGGGGTAAACCGACTCTTGGATTCAAGACTCGTAAGAAAACCAACAAGTCTGATAAATTCATTGTACGTCGTCGTAAAAACAAGTAACGGGGTTGTCTACGGTTCATTTAGGGCCGTAGTTCAATCACGAAGGGAGGTTCCACAATGGCTCGCAGCTTAAAAAAAGGACCATTTGTTGATGATCATTTGATGGCTAAAGTCGAGAAATTGAATGAAACTGACAAAAAGCAAGTCGTAAAAACTTGGTCTCGTCGTTCTACAATTTTCCCACAATTCATCGGTCACACAATCGCTGTCTATGACGGACGCAAACATGTACCTGTTTTCATTTCTGAAGATATGGTAGGTCACAAATTGGGCGAATTCGCACCAAGCCGTACTTACAAAGGTCATGCTAGTGACGATAAAAAAACAAGACGCTAATGAGAGGAGGCTTTTAAATGCAAGCTAAAGCTGTCGCAAGAACAGTCCGTATTGCTCCTCGTAAAGCACGTCTAGTAATGGACCTGATCCGAGGTAAGCAAGTAGGAGAAGCAGTTTCTATCTTAAACCTTACACCTAAGGCTGCTTCACCAATTATTGAAAAAGTATTAAAATCTGCTATCGCAAACGCTGAGCACAACTACGAGTTGGACGCTAACAGCCTAGTGATTACTCAAGCATTCGTTGACGAAGGTCCAACACTTAAGAGATTCCGTCCACGTGCTATGGGTCGTGCGAGCGCAATTAACAAACGTACTAGCCACATTACAATCGTTGTATCAGAAAAGAAGGAGGGATAATCCGTGGGTCAAAAGGTAAATCCAGTAGGTCTTCGTATTGGCGTCATTCGTGATTGGGAATCTAAATGGTTCGCAGGAAAAGATTACGCTGACTTCTTACATGAAGACTTGAAAATCCGTGAATTCATCAGCAAGCGTTTGTCTGACGCGTCTGTTTCTAAAGTAGAAATCGAACGTGCTGCAAACCGCGTAAATATCACAATCCACACGGCTAAACCAGGTATGGTAATTGGTAAAGGCGGATCTGAAGTTGAAGCACTTCGTAAAGCTCTTAACAGCCTAACTGGCAAACGTGTACACATCAACATTCTTGAAATCAAGAGAGCAGATCTTGATGCTCAGCTAGTTGCTGAAAACATCGCTCGTCAACTTGAAAATCGTATTTCATTCCGTCGTGCACAAAAACAAACAATCCAACGCACAATGCGTGCTGGAGCACAAGGAATCAAAACAATGGTTTCTGGTCGTCTTGGCGGTGCAGATATTGCTCGTTCTGAATATTACAGTGAAGGTACTGTTCCGTTGCACACACTTCGTGCTGACATCGACTATGCTACTGCTGAAGCTGACACTACTTATGGTAAGCTTGGCGTAAAAGTATGGATCTATCGTGGAGAAGTCCTTCCAACTAAGAAGAATACTGCGGAAGGAGGAAAATAATATGTTATTGCCAAAACGCGTGAAGTATCGCAGAGAACATCGTGGGAAAATGCGTGGTCGTGCAAAAGGTGGCACTGAAGTACATTTCGGTGAGTACGGTATCCAAGCTCTTGAAGCTTCTTGGATCACAAACCGTCAAATCGAAGCTGCTCGTATTGCTATGACTCGTTACATGAAACGTGGCGGTAAAGTTTGGATTAAAATTTTCCCTTCTAAGCCATACACAGCTAAACCTCTAGAAGTCCGCATGGGTTCCGGTAAAGGTGCTCCAGAAGGATGGGTAGCTGTAGTAAAACCGGGCAAAGTTTTATTTGAAATTTCTGGTGTGTCTGAAGAAGTTGCTCGTGAAGCTCTTCGTCTTGCATCTCACAAATTGCCAATTAAAACGAAGTTCGTAAAACGTGAAGAAATTGGTGGTGAATCAAATGAAAGCTAATGAAATTCGTGACCTTACCACTGCTGAAATTGAACAAAAAGTAAAGTCTCTTAAAGAAGAACTTTTCAATCTTCGTTTCCAATTAGCGACTGGGCAGCTTGAAAACACTGCTCGCATTCGTGAAGTGCGTAAATCAATCGCACGCATGAAAACTGTGATTCGTCAAAGAGAAATCGCTGCTAATAAATAATAATTAGAGGGGAGGCCCCGCAAACATGAGCGAACGTAACCAACGTAAAGTGTATCAAGGTCGTGTTGTTTCTGACAAAATGGATAAAACCATCACTGTTGTAGTTGAAACATACAAAAAACATTCACTTTATGGCAAACGTGTAAGATACTCTAAGAAGTTCAAAGCACATGATGAAAACAACCAAGCAAAAATCGGAGACATCGTAAAGGTCATGGAAACTCGTCCTTTATCTGCGACTAAACGCTTTCGTCTAGTTGAAGTTGTCGAAGAAGCCGTTATTATCTAATAAAGTTCGGATTTCTTTTTCCGAAAGGAGGTAACATTAATGATTCAACAGGAGACTCGTTTAAAAGTAGCTGACAACTCTGGCGCACGCGAAGTACTAACGATTAAAGTTCTTGGTGGCTCTGGACGTAAGACGGCTAACATCGGTGATGTCATTGTTTGTACGGTTAAACAAGCAACACCAGGAGGCGTTGTCAAAAAAGGTGAAGTTGTGAAAGCAGTTATCGTTCGTACAAAGAGCGGAGCTCGCAGAAACGATGGATCTTACATCAGTTTCGATGAAAATGCATGTGTCATTATCCGTGACGACAAGAGCCCGCGTGGAACTCGTATCTTCGGACCAGTAGCACGTGAACTTCGTGAAAACAACTATATGAAAATTGTTTCTCTAGCACCAGAAGTACTTTAATGAATACAATCCGCGACTCAAGGAGGTGCGATTAAATGCATGTTAAAAAGGGCGATAAAGTAGTGGTTATCTCTGGTAAAGATAAAGGTAAACAAGGAGTCATCCTTGCTGCTTTCCCTAAGAATGACCGTGTTTTAGTAGAAGGTATTAACCTTGTGAAAAAACACTCTAAACCAACCCAAGCTAACCCTCAGGGCGGAATTTCTGAACAAGAAGCGCCGATCCACGTATCAAACGTAATGCCGCTTGATCCTAAAACGGGTGAAGTGACACGTGTTGGGTATAAAGTTGAGGACGGAAAGAAAGTCCGTGTAGCGAAAAAATCTGGGCAAGTTCTAGATAAATAGTAAATAAGGAAGGGAGGTCTTTCTCATGAACCGCCTTAAAGAAAAGTATGTAAAAGAAATTACACCTGCATTAGTTTCTAAGTTTGAATACAAATCAGTAATGCAAGTGCCAAAAATCGAAAAAATCGTGATCAACATGGGTGTTGGTGACGCTGTTCAAAACGCTAAAGCAATCGATACTGCTGTTGAAGAATTAACGTTTATCGCTGGTCAAAAACCTGTCGTTACTCGTGCGAAGAAGTCTATTGCTGGATTCCGTCTACGTGAAGGAATGCCAATCGGTGCGAAAGTAACACTTCGCGGAGAGCGCATGTACGATTTCCTTGATAAACTTATTTCTGTATCTTTACCACGTGTACGTGACTTCCGCGGGATTTCTAAGAAATCTTTCGACGGTCGTGGAAACTACACGCTTGGTATTAAAGAACAGTTAATCTTCCCAGAAATTGATTACGATAAAGTAACAAAAGTCCGCGGTATGGATATCGTTATCGTTACGACTGCCAATACGGACGAAGAAGCACGTGAGTTATTAACTCAAGTAGGTATGCCGTTCCAGAAATAATCAATGAAAGGGAGGCGAAATCGTGGCTAAAAAGTCTATGATTGCGAAACAACAACGCAAACAAAAGTTTAAAGTTCAAGAGTATACGCGCTGCGAACGTTGTGGACGTCCACATTCAGTAATTCGCAAGTTTAAACTTTGCCGTATTTGTTTCCGCGAACTTGCATATAAAGGACAAATTCCTGGCGTTAAAAAAGCCAGCTGGTAATCCCCATAAATGGGAAGGAGGTTATTAAATAATGGTTATGACAGATCCGATTGCAGATTTGCTGACTCGTATTCGCAATGCGAACATGGTACGTCATGAGAAGCTAGAAGTACCGGCTTCAAAAATCAAAAGAGAAATTGCTGAAATCTTAAAGCGTGAAGGTTTTATCCGTGACGTTGAATATGTTGAAGACAGCAAACAAGGAATTATCCGTATGTTCCTTAAATATGGCCAAAACAACGAGCGTGTTATCACTGGTCTAAAAAGAATCAGTAAACCTGGTTTACGTGTATATGCGAAATCAAATGAAGTACCACGTGTACTTAACGGACTTGGAATCGCAATTATTTCTACATCACAAGGTGTTTTATCGGACAAAGAAGCCCGTGCTAAACAAGCTGGTGGAGAAGTACTTGCTTACGTATGGTAAAAAAAGTTTAAGATGAATGGAGGTGCTTGGTATGTCTCGTATAGGTAAAAAACTAATCGAGATCCCTTCAGGAGTTACTGTGACAAACAACGATAACACAGTGACAGTAAAGGGACCAAAAGGTGAACTAACTCGTACATTTCACCCTGATATGGAAATTAAAATTGAGGACAGCGTCTTAACTGTAAGCCGTCCGTCTGATCATAAAGAACACCGTGCTTTACATGGTACAACACGTAGCTTAATTGCAAACATGGTTGAAGGTGTATCTAAAGGTTTCGAAAGAGGTTTAGAACTTATCGGTGTCGGTTACCGTGCAGCTAAATCTGGAAACAAACTTGTTCTTAACGTTGGATACTCTCATCCAGTTGAAATCGTTCCTGAGGCTGGAGTTGAAGTCGAAGTTCCATCTCAAACGAAAGTAGTCATTAAAGGTATCGATAAAGAGCGTGTGGGAGCTCTAGCTTCTAACATCCGCGCTGTCCGTTCTCCAGAGCCTTACAAAGGTAAAGGAATTCGTTACGAAGGTGAATTCGTTCGCCGTAAAGAAGGAAAAACTGGTAAGTAAGATCGCTTAATGTGAAGAAAGGAGTGACTCGGATGATTACGAAAACTAGCAAAAACGCTACTCGTCTTAAAAGACACGCTCGTGTTCGTGCGAAACTTTCAGGTACTGCTGAAAGACCTCGCCTTAACGTTTTCCGTTCTAACAAGAACATCTACGCTCAAGTAATTGATGATGTTAACGGTGTAACACTTGTAAGTGCTTCTACTCTTGATAAAGAGTTAAAGATCGAGAATAGTTCTGACGCTGCAGCTGCTACTAAAGTTGGCGAACTTGTTGCAAAACGTGCTGTTGAAAAAGGAATCTCTAACGTGGTATTTGACCGCGGAGGATACTTATATCATGGACGTGTAAAAGCTCTAGCTGAAGCTGCTCGTGAGGCTGGACTTAAATTTTAATAAAAGAAGGAGGGACACATCCGAATGAGTCGTATTGACCAAAGCAAATTAGAGTTAGAAGAACGCTTAGTTACGGTTAACCGCGTAGCGAAAGTTGTTAAAGGTGGACGTCGTTTCCGTTTTGCAGCTTTAGTTGTTGTCGGTGACAAAAACGGTCATGTAGGTTTCGGTACTGGTAAAGCACAAGAAGTACCAGAAGCGATCCGCAAAGCTGTTGAAGATGCGAAAAAGAATTTAATTGAAGTACCAATGGTTGGAACTACAATTCCACATGAAATCATCGGTCGATTCGGTGCAGGAAACGTTCTATTGAAGCCTGCTTCAGAAGGTACAGGAGTTATCGCTGGAGGCCCAGTGCGTGCGGTTCTTGAGCTTGCTGGTCTAGCTGATATCCTTTCTAAATCTCTAGGTTCTAATACACCGATCAACATGATCCGCGCAACACTTCAGGGTTTAAGTGAACTTAAACGTGCTGAAGACGTTGCGAAGCTTCGTGGAAAATCTGTAGAAGACCTGTTAGGATAAGGAGGGAACATTAATGGCAAATAAATTAGAAATTACCCTCAAACGCAGTGTAATCGGTCGCCCAGAAGATCAGCGTGTCACTGTTCGTACTCTTGGTCTTAAGAAAACAAACCAAACAGTCGTACATGAAGACAATGCAGCGATCCGCGGCATGATTAACAAGGTGTCTCATTTAGTTTCTGTTAAAGAACAATAAAACATTTTTAATCGATAAGGAGGTGCCCAAATGAAACTTCATGAATTGAAGCCTTCAGAAGGTTCACGTAAAGTACGCAACCGTGTTGGTCGTGGTATTGGATCAGGTAACGGTAAAACTTCTGGTAAAGGTCATAAAGGTCAAAACGCTCGTTCTGGCGGCGGTGTACGCCCTGGTTTCGAAGGTGGTCAAATGCCTTTATTCCAACGTCTTCCAAAACGTGGTTTTACAAACATCAACCGTAAAGATTACGCGGTTATCAACTTAGACAGATTAAACAGTTTTGACGAAGGAACGGAAGTAACTCCTGAACTTCTTCTAGAGACTGGTGCAATAAGCAAGTTAAAAGCAGGAGTAAAAATTCTTGGCAACGGTAAATTAGAAAAAAAATTAACTGTAAAAGCCAATAAATTCTCTGCTTCTGCGAAAGAAGCTATTGAAGCTGCTGGCGGTACAGCCGAGGTGATCTAACTTGTTTAAGACAATCTCCAATTTTATGCGCGTGAAAGATATACGGAATAAGATTATATTCACTCTTTTAATGTTAATCGTCTTTCGTATAGGTGCTTTCATCCCTGTGCCTAATGTGAACGCCGAAGTTCTCCAGGCACAGGATCAAATGAGTGTTTTCGGGATCCTCAACACGTTTGGGGGCGGGGCACTTTTCCAATTCTCCATTCTTGCAATGGGGATTATGCCGTATATCACTGCTTCGATCATCATTCAGCTCTTGCAGATGGATGTTGTTCCGAAGTTTACTGAGTGGTCAAAGCAAGGAGAGGTTGGCCGCCGAAAATTAGCACAATTCACAAGGTATTTTACAATTGTTCTAGGTTTTATCCAGGCGTTAGGAATGTCATATGGATTCAACAATATGGCAGGAGGCATGCTGATTGAAAACCCAGGTGTTTCAACGTACCTCTTAATTGCGGTCGTACTCACTGCGGGAACAGCATTTTTAATGTGGCTGGGAGAGCAGATTACTGCTCACGGTGTTGGTAACGGTATTTCGATTATTATCTTTGCCGGTATCATCGCAGGTATCCCTCAAACATTAAAACAAGTGTACGCTCAGCAATTTGTGGGTGGAGATGGACAGCTGTTCATGCAAATCCTGAAAATTGCCCTTATTGTTATTGCTATCCTTGTCATTGTTATCGGTGTTATTTACATTCAAATGGCAGTGAGAAAGATTGCGATTCAATATTCAAAAGGAACTGGCCGTGCACAAATGTCTGCTAGTCAAGCAACGCACCTTCCATTGAAAGTGAATCCAGCAGGGGTGATTCCAGTCATCTTTGCCGTTTCTTTCATTATTACTCCGCAGACGGTTGCATCGTTCTTCGGAACCAATAATGTGACAACTTGGATAACCAACAACTTTGACTATACTAAGCCAATCGGTATGACGATTTATGTAGCACTGATTGTTGCTTTCACATATTTTTATGCCTTTGTCCAAGTGAATCCTGAACAAATGGCTGAAAATCTGCAAAAGCAGGGTGGCTATATCCCGGGAGTTCGTCCAGGGAAAATGACTCAAGATAGAATTACGAGCATTTTGTACCGACTCACGTTTGTGGGCGCCATTTTCTTAGCCGTGATTTCAATACTTCCTATCTTTTTCATTCAATTCGCTGGATTACCTTCCGCTGCACAAATTGGCGGCACAAGTCTTCTCATTGTTGTAGGTGTTGCACTTGAAACAATGAAACAGCTTGAAAGCCAATTAGTGAAACGAAACTACCGTGGATTTATGAAATAAAACAGAGGGCTGGGCTTCTGCCCAACCTCTCTAAGTAAGGAAGGGGAAATCCGAAATGAACTTAGTCTTAATGGGGCTTCCGGGTGCTGGTAAAGGCACTCAGGCAGAACGAATTGTTGATGATTATGGGATCCCTCATATCTCAACAGGAGATATGTTCCGCGCTGCTATGAAAGAGGAGACACAACTTGGGCTCGAAGCAAAATCCTTTATCGATAAAGGAGAGCTTGTTCCTGATGAGGTCACAATCGGTATTGTTAGAGAAAGACTTGGCAAAAATGATTGTGAACAAGGTTTTCTTCTGGACGGATTTCCGCGAACAGTCGCTCAGGCTGAAGCTTTAGAAGAAATTCTAAAGGACCTTGGCAGAACGATTGATTATGTCATTAATATTAAAGTCGATAAAGATGCTTTGATGGAGCGTCTGACTGGCCGAAGAATTTGCAAAAATTGCGGAGCGACATATCATTTAGTATTCAATCCACCTGCGAAAGAAAATGTTTGCGATAAGTGTGGAGGCGAACTTTATCAACGTGCAGATGATAATGCAGAAACCGTTTCGACTAGACTTGAAGTAAACTTAAAGCAGACTGAACCTTTACTGAACTTCTATTCAGAAAAAGGATATCTTGCAAACATTGATGGTGCGAAGCACATTAACGATGTATATGCAGATATCAAGAACCTGCTTGGGGGATTAAATAAATGATTATCTGTAAAACTCCTCGCGAGCTTGAGATTATGAGAGAAGCTGGACGCATTGTCGCACTGACTCATGAAGAGCTGAAGAAACACATAAAACCAGGTATTTCGACAAAAGAATTGGATCAAATTGCCGAACGTTTTATTACAAAGCAGGGTGCAATCCCATCTTTTAAAGGGTATAATGGTTTTCGCGGGAGCATTTGCGTTTCGGTGAATGAAGAACTCGTTCACGGTATTCCTGGTAAACGGGTTTTACGTGATGGCGACATCATTAGTATCGATATTGGCGCAAAGTTAAATGGCTATCATGGTGACTCTGCTTGGACTTATCCAGTTGGGGTAATCAGTGATGAAGACCGCAAACTACTGGAAGTCACAGAGGAATCTCTATATAAAGGCTTACAGGAAGCAAAGCCAGGCGAACGTCTGTCGAACATTTCCCATGCCATACAAACGTATGTAGAAAACGAGAATTTCTCAGTTGTTAGAGAATATGTTGGACATGGGGTCGGACAGGATCTTCATGAGGACCCTCAAATTCCTCATTATGGTCCGCCCAACAAAGGCCCGCGGCTAAAACCTGGAATGGTGTTGGCCATCGAACCGATGGTGAACGCAGGCAGCCGATATGTGAAAACATTGGCTGATAACTGGACGGTTGTAACGGTTGATGGGAAAAAGTGTGCTCACTTTGAGCATACGATTGCGATTACAGATACAGGTTTTGATATACTGACTAAGATTTAGGTCTTCACTGAAGCCTTTCAGGCCCAAATCGGGCAGGTTGTCTGTATAGTCCAAAGGAAAGAACAAGATCAGTATACAGGTGTCATCGGCATGTTCGGTGGCTGCCATGTACTAATCGCAGACGGAGAAAAGCGTAAATTTCATTCTCCTAAGAAAAAATATCAATCATATAACCTTTTATGGTTGCGTATCTCCGGAAGTTCAGAACAGTATATTCAAAACAGGTCGGGTGATAGATGGACAATTGAGATGATCTCATTTGGACATTTGTCAGAGAGCAAGTTACTGATTTGAAGAAGGGAGAACACTTGAATGGCGAAAGACGATGTAATTGAAGTGGAAGGTACTGTAGCAGAAACTTTGCCAAATGCAATGTTCAAAGTTGAACTAGAGAATGGTCATACAGTTTTGGCTCATGTATCAGGAAAAATCCGTATGCACTTCATTCGCATTTTACCTGGAGACAAAGTTACGGTAGAATTATCTCCATATGACTTAACTCGTGGTAGAATTACGTACCGTTACAAATAAAGCAACTCCGGAAGAAGGAGGTTGGAAACACATGAAAGTGAGACCATCTGTTAAACCTATCTGTGAAAAATGTAAAGTGATTCGCAGAAAAGGAAAAGTAATGGTGATCTGTGAAAACCCAAAACATAAACAAAAACAAGGCTAATAACAAGGAGGTGCCCAAATCATGGCTCGTATTGCTGGTGTAGATATTCCACGTGATAAACGTGTTGTCATTTCTTTAACATATGTTTTTGGAATTGGTCGTACGACTGCGCAACAAGTCCTTAAAGAAGCAGGTGTTTCTGAAGACACTCGCGTTCGCGATCTAACTGAAGACGAACTTGGTAAAATCCGTGATATCATTGACAAACTTAAAGTAGAAGGTGACCTTCGTCGTGAAGTTTCACTTAACATTAAGCGTCTAATTGAAATCGGAAGCTACCGCGGAATCCGTCATCGTAGAGGACTTCCTGTTCGTGGACAAAACACAAAAAACAACGCGCGTACTCGTAAAGGTCCGCGTCGTACTGTAGCTAACAAGAAAAAATAAGTAAAGGAGGTAGTTAAAGAATGGCTGCTGCTCGTAAACAAAATACGCGTAAACGTCGCGTGAAAAAGAATATTGAAGCTGGAATCGCTCATATCCGTTCCACTTTCAACAACACGATTGTAACGATTACTGATGTTCATGGAAACGCAATTTCTTGGTCAAGTGCTGGTGCATTAGGATTCAGAGGTTCTCGTAAATCTACTCCTTTCGCTGCACAAATGGCTGCTGAAACTGCTGCTAAAGGTTCTATCGAACATGGTCTTAAAACACTTGAAGTAACTGTTAAAGGTCCTGGTTCTGGTCGTGAAGCTGCAATTCGTGCGCTTCAAGCTGCAGGTCTTGAAGTTACTGCAATCAGAGACGTAACTCCAGTTCCTCATAACGGATGCCGTCCACCAAAACGTCGCCGCGTGTAATTTGTTTGTATAGATTTTGTGTCCCTGTCAATAATGGGTTATGATACAGTTATTTATGAGACGAATACACGACTCGTTGCCTGAGCACATACGGGACTAAACAATGAGGAATTTCGGATGGAATCTCATATGATTCTATTCGAGGTTTCGACGTTTTGAAGGAGGGTTTTATTAGATGATCGAAATTGAAAAACCAAAAATCGAAACGGTTGAAATCAGCGACGATGCCAAGTATGGCAAGTTTGTCGTAGAGCCACTTGAGCGTGGATATGGTACCACTTTAGGGAACTCCCTTCGTCGTATCCTTTTATCCTCACTTCCTGGTGCAGCTGTAACATCGATCCAGATAGATGGTGTCTTACACGAATTCTCAACGATCGAAGGCGTGGTTGAAGATGTTACAACGATTATCTTAAACATTAAAAAGCTTGCACTCAAAATCTACTCTGAAGAAGAGAAGACGCTTGAAATTGATGTACAAGATGAAGGTACTGTAACAGCTGCTGATATTACACACGACAGCGATATTGAAATCTTAAATCCAGATCTTCACATCGCAACTCTTGGCAAGAATGCGAGCTTCCGTGTTCGCTTAACTGCACAAAGAGGTCGCGGGTATAATCCTGCTGATGCAAACAAAAGAGACGATCAGCCAATCGGTGTGATTCCGATCGACTCAATCTATACACCTGTATCTCGTGTGACTTATCAAGTGGAGAACACCCGTGTCGGGCAAATCACAAACTATGATAAATTAACACTAGATGTATGGACTGATGGAAGCACAGGACCGAAAGAAGCGATCGCTCTAGGTTCTAAGATTTTAACTGAACACCTGAATATTTTCGTTGGGTTAACTGACGAAGCTCAGCATGCTGAAATCATGGTTGAGAAAGAAGAAGACCAAAAAGAAAAAGTGCTTGAAATGACAATTGAAGAGCTTGATCTTTCTGTTCGTTCTTACAACTGTTTGAAGCGTGCGGGTATTAACACTGTTCAAGAGCTTGCTAACAAGACAGAAGAGGATATGATGAAAGTTCGTAACCTTGGACGTAAATCTCTTGAAGAAGTGAAAGCGAAACTAGAAGAACTTGGACTGGGTCTTCGTAAAGACGATTGACTAGTTTCATTGTGAACTAGGATTTTCGTGTGTTTTTTATTCATACAGCATTCTCTAACTAAGGAGGGGACATCACATGGCATACAGAAAGCTAGGACGCACTAGTGCACAACGTAAAGCAATGCTTCGTGACCTAACGACTGATTTGATCATCAACGAACGCATCGAAACAACTGAAACACGTGCGAAAGAACTTCGCTCTGTAGTTGAAAAAATGATCACTCTTGGCAAACGCGGAGATCTTCATGCTCGCCGTCAAGCTGCAGCTTACATTCGTAATGAAGTAGCTAACGCTGAAACAAACCAAGATGCACTTCAAAAATTATTCGCTGACGTTGCAACTCGCTACGAAGATCGCCAAGGTGGATACACTCGTATCATGAAGCTTGGACCTCGTCGCGGCGATGGCGCACCAATGGCTGTCATTGAATTAGTTTAATCACATAGCGTGTATCTAAGAAAGGGCGGGACAGTTCATAACTGGATCTATGCCCTTTTTTAGATACTACGGCTTTTTAACAATAAGCAAAGAAGAGGTTGAGCTGAGAGGAGGTCCGGTAGAGATGGGGAAGACATTAGTTGACGTAAAGGACATTGTATTTCGTTATCACAAGGATGCGGACAAGCCCGCTTTAGATCAAGTGTCATTGCATGTGAATCAAAATGAATGGCTCGCCATTGTTGGTCATAACGGTTCAGGTAAATCCACACTTGCCCGTGTACTGAATGGGCTCATTTTACCGGATGCTGGAACGGTCAAGGTTGGAGAGATTGAGCTGAAAGAAGAGAGTGTCTGGGATATTCGCAAAAAGGTCGGAATGGTCTTTCAAAACCCAGATAACCAATTCGTTGGCTCAACGGTTCGTGATGATGTGGCTTTTGGTTTAGAAAATAACGGGATTGAGCGGGAATTGATGATAGAACGTGTAGATTGGGCTGTCAAACAGGTCAATATGCAGGAGTTTCTTGATCAAGAGCCGCACCATCTATCAGGCGGGCAAAAGCAGAGAGTCGCCATTGCAGGTGTACTTGCCGCAAGCCCTGACATCATGATCTTAGATGAAGCAACATCGATGCTTGATCCGATTGGCCGTGAAGAAGTGTTAGAGACTGTTAGACTACTGAAGGAACAAGGAACGGTCACAGTCATTTCCATCACACATGATTTAGACGAGGCCGCCAAGGCAGACCGGGTCATTGTCATGAATGGCGGGAAAAAATTTGCCGAGGGAACCCCAGAGGAAGTATTTGAACTAGACGAACAGCTGGTTCAGATTGGACTTGATCTGCCATTCTCCTATCGGTTGAGCAAACAATTGAAGCAGCAAGGTGTACCGCTTGCAAATGCCCATTTGACACAAGAAGGATTGGTGAAAGAGCTATGGACATTACGATCAAAGAATTAGAGCATCGTTATCAAATGAAAACGCCGTTTGAGCGTCTCGCTTTGTATGATGTCAATGCTTCCATCCAAGAGGGTAGCTATGTCGCTGTCATTGGTCATACGGGCTCTGGCAAGTCTACATTGCTGCAGCATTTAAATGGCTTGCTCAAACCAACGAAGGGGAGCATTGCGCTTGGAGATACCGTCTTACAAGCCAATAAAAAGCAGAAGGATTTAAAGTCCCTCCGGAAAAAAGTAGGCATCGTGTTTCAGTTTCCTGAGCATCAGCTCTTTGAAGAAACGATCCTTAAGGATATCTGCTTTGGTCCGATGAATTTCGGTGTTCCTCAGGAAAAGGCAGAAGCAAAGGCGAAGGAAATGCTGAAGCTAGTCGGTCTTCCTGAATCCCTATTATCTCGATCTCCCTTTGAACTAAGCGGCGGTCAAATGAGACGTGTGGCGATTGCAGGTGTTCTAGCGATGGAGCCAGAAGTGCTTGTGCTGGATGAGCCGACTGCAGGGTTAGATCCACGCGGACGGAAGGAAATCATGGACATGTTCTATGAGCTTCATCAAAAGGCAAACCTTACCACGATTCTGGTTACACACAGTATGGAGGACGCCGCTCATTATGCGGATCAAATGATTGTGATGCATAAAGGAACGGTAAAGGCGACAGGTACGCCGAGAGAATTGTTTGCCAATCGTACAGACATGTCTTCGTTTGGTCTCGACCTCCCAGAAACGATTAAATTCCAGCAGACTGTAGAAGAAAAGCTGGGTATTACGTTTCCAAGGCCGCTTCTGACCATGGATGAAATGGCAGAAGCCTTAACAGCTCTTTATCAGGAGGACACGACATCATGATGGATAGTATGATTATCGGCAAATATGTGCCAGGTTCATCCTTTGTCCATCGTCTTGATCCAAGGACAAAGCTGTTATCAATTTTCTTTTTTGTCTTTATTGTCTTTTTTGCTAATAATTACATCACTTACGGGCTTTTAGGTGTCTTTACCCTCCTTGTGGTGATGGTTTCTCAGGTGCCGCTATACTTTATTCTCAAGGGAATGAAGCCGATCCTATGGATTGTCCTGTTTACCTTCATTCTGCATATCTTCATGACAAAGGATGGCGCCTTGCTATTTCACTTTGGTTTTTTAAATATTTATGAAGAAGGTCTAAAGCAGGGGATTTTCATTTCACTCCGTTTTGTCTATCTCATCATGATGACGACACTTCTGACGTTAACCACAACGCCTATAGAAGTGACAGACGGTATGGAAAAGCTGCTTCACCCATTCCGTAGAATCAAACTGCCCGTTCATGAGCTTGCTCTCATGATGTCCATCTCTCTTCGATTTATTCCAACCTTACTAGAAGAGACTGACAAAATCATGAAGGCACAAATGGCAAGAGGTGTTGATTTTACAAGCGGACCTCTTAAAGATCGCATGAAAGCCATCGTTCCCTTACTTGTCCCACTTTTCGTCAGTGCATTTAAGCGTGCAGAGGAACTAGCGACTGCTATGGAAGCGAGAGGCTATCGCGGAGGGGAAGGACGGACGAAATACCGTCAGCTTGTCTGGGGCATGAAAGACACGTTCACACTGCTCCTGTTCATCCTGTTAACAGCACTCCTTGTACTTCTGAGAAATTAGGTGATTCCTAGATGAAGGTCAAATGTACCGTATCCTATGATGGGACACATTTTAAAGGCTATCAGGTGCAGCCTGGGCAGCGGACAGTTCAGACGGAGATCGAGTCTGCTCTTGCAAAAATGCACAAACAGGATGAACTGGTTCCGATTGTGGCTTCTGGTCGGACGGACAGCGGCGTCCATGCGAAGGGGCAGGTCATTCATTTCGACACGCCGCTCTCGATTCCGATGGAAAGATGGCCTTTTGCCCTCAATAGTCTCCTGCCGGATGACATCAGGGTTCTAAAGGCTGAGGAAGTGGATGAGTCGTTTCATGCACGTTTTAGTGTCGTTTCGAAGGAGTACCGTTATAAGGTCTCAACGGAAACGCACCAAAATGTGTTCACGAGACAGTATGCCTGCCACTTTCCTTACCGGTTGGATGCAGACAAAATGAGAGAAGCTGCTGGACACCTTATTGGCACACACGATTTCACAAGCTTTTGTGCAGCCAATACAGAGGTTCAGGACAAGGTGAGGGAGATTTACACCCTCGAGTGGAAAAACGTCTCAGACGGGCTTGAAATGCGCGTGAGAGGAAATGGCTTTTTATACAACATGGTGCGAATTATCGCTGGAACGTTACTTGAAGTCGGATCTGGTAAATTACACCCTGATGAGATAAAAGCCATGCTTGCCGCCCGAAATCGCGAAGCGGCAGGCAAGACTGCGCCTAGTCACGGACTGTATTTATGGGAAGTTTTCTATGACAACTAAACCAGGTGTAACATGTTCTTGACACAGGAAGCAGAAAGTTATAAGATATCATATGGTATGTATTTCAACCCCACAAATAAGCCCCGGAAGACTTATCTTGTGTTTTGAAATAGAACGTAGCATTTGATTCAAGGAAAAATTATTGATTTATTTAGGAGGGAAACTCATGCGTACAACACCAATGGCGAACGCAAGCACAATTGAGCGCAAATGGCTAGTTGTTGATGCGGCAGGCAAGACTCTAGGTCGTCTATCTACTGAAGTAGCATCACTTTTGCGCGGTAAGCACAAACCAACTTATACACCACACGTTGATACAGGTGATCATGTCATCATCATCAATGCTGAGAAAATCGAATTAACAGGTAAGAAATTGACGGACAAAATTTACTACCGTCACACAATGCACCCAGGTGGTTTGAAACAAAGAACTGCTCTTGAGATGCGTACAAACTACCCTGAAAAAATGTTGGAGCTTGCTATCAAAGGTATGCTTCCAAAGGGTCCATTAGGCCGTCAAATGTTCAAAAAATTAAATGTGTACCGTGGTTCTGAGCATCCACATCAAGCACAACAACCTGAAGTTTACGAACTTCGCGGTTAATTATAAGGGAGGTTAACAATTTGGCACAGGTTCAATATTACGGTACAGGTCGTCGTAAAAGTTCTGTAGCGCGCGTTCGCTTAGTTCCAGGTGAAGGCCGTATCGTCGTTAATAATCGTGAAATTACTGAATACATTCCATTCGCTGCTTTAATCGAAGACGTGAAACAACCTTTGAACATCACAGAAACAGCTAACAGCTACGATGTTCTTGTAACTGTTCACGGTGGTGGATTCTCTGGTCAAGCTGGAGCAATTCGTCACGGTATCTCTCGTGCTCTTCTAGAAGTAGATCCTGAGTACCGTACATCACTTAAACGTGCTGGACTTCTTACTCGTGACCCTCGTATGAAAGAGCGTAAGAAATACGGTCTTAAAGGCGCACGTAGAGCTCCTCAGTTCTCAAAACGTTAATCAATTTTATATTGTATGGACGTTTTACAAAGGTTTGTTACAGACAAACCATATATTAAAAGCATCAGCATCCTGCTGGTGCTTTTTTTTGTGCTTTTTATTTAATAAATAATGACTGGTCACTTCCTTTTGGATACGTATAAAATATGAGTATAGAAAGTTTTCTGTTTAAAAGAAGATTATTTATGGAGGTTGTCCTATGAATCTAACGACAGAAAGGTGTCTCATTCGACCATTTACTGATGATGATTGGCAGGATGTTTATGCATATACATCTGATCCGGCAGTGATGAAGTATATTCCGGAAGATGTATTTTCTAAAGAAGATGCGAAGGAATTTATCAAAAATAATCGTCATGAAAATGCTAAGTATGTCGCTGTCCTATTAAAAGAAGATCATACATGCATTGGGCATATCGCGTTTCATCCGTACTTTGGTGAGCACACATATGAAATTGGGTGGGTCTTCAATCCTGCATATCAAAACAAAGGCTATGCATCAGAAGCGGCTTATGCTGTACTACATTATGGCTTTCACACAATGAATTTACATCGAATCATTGCCACTTGTCAGCCTGAAAATGTGCCATCGTGGAGAGTGATGGAGAAAATGGGGATGAGAAGAGAAGGGTATTTTAAAAAGTGTATACCACAAGGAAATGAGTGGTGGGATGAATTTTACTATGCCATTTTACGAGAGGAATGGAAAACTTGATAAGTTTTCATGATATGAAGTGATTCGTCATTTCAAATATCTCTTGGCTTTCGCTATTGATATAATCAGATCAAATAAGCAGAAGAGGGGCGCGCGCATGAGGATCTTTGATGCACATTTTCATATCATTGATTTTGATTTTCCCATTCAAGAAAACCAAGGATATACACCGCCTAGTTATGTGGTGAATGATTATAGGAGAGAGACGGCTGATTTTGGGATTTTAGGTGGAGCAATCGTCTCAGGGTCATTTCAAGGCTTTGATCAAGGCTATTTGTTGAAAGCGCTAGATGAACTGGGCTCAGCTTTTTGCGGTGTGACTCAATTACCTTTTACAGCAACTGATGATGAAATTGTTCATTTGGGTCAACATGGGGTAAAGGCATTACGTTTTAATGTGAAGCGGGGCGGTTCGGAGGATATTTCGAAGCTCGATTATTTTGCGAGAAGGGTGTATGAGCTGGCGGGATGGCATAGTGAGCTCTACATAGACGCTAAGCATCTCCCTGACATCTCATCTACGCTTGAACAGCTGCCGGCCGTTTCGATTGATCATTTAGGCTTATCGGAAGAAGGCTTGCCGCATTTGCTCAAGCTGGTTGATAAAGGAGTTCGGGTAAAAGCAACTGGTTTTGGACGAGTCGATTTAAACGTTGAACATGCATTGACATCAATTTATCAAACGAATCCTGATGCACTGATGTTTGGTACAGACCTTCCATCGACAAGGGCAAAGCGCCCATTTGAATACGGTGATGTTGAGTTGATTCAACAGCTATTTGAGGAAAAAGCAGCTGACCACATCTTATATAAGAACGCGCATCAATGGTATTTTGGTCAATAAGTTCCACTTCATTTCATAGGAGGTGTGTTCAATGGGGTTCAGTCAACTGACGTTCAGAGAAGCCAAGCTGGATGATCTCGATAAAATCGTCTTCATGCTCGCGGATGATATGTTAGGTCAAAAAAGAGAGCGTTACACGCAACCATTGTTAGAAAGCTATATCGAAGCCTTTCATTCAATAGATGCTGATCCAAATATTGAACTCATTGTTGCGTGTGATCAGGAAGAAGCTGTAGGTGTTCTCCAATTAACCATGACGCCATTTCTTACACATCAAGGAGGATGGAGAGCTTCAATAGAAGGAGTTCGTACGGCCTCGACTCATAGAGGAAAAGGAATTGGCACGATGTTGATAAAAAAGGCTATTCAACACGCAAGTGACCGCGGCTGTCATATGATTCAGCTGACAACAGACAAACAGAGGCCAGAAGCACGCCGTTTTTACGAAAAGTTGGGATTTGAAGCTACGCATGATGGGATGAAGCTGCATCTCTCCCCATGAATAAGAACACCAAGAAGCGAAGGGTTCACTTGCCTTTGCCTTTTTGTGACTTTATTTGAAATATTTGTTATATTAAATATATAAATCCTTAGTTATTTGGAAAGGAGAAACATGTTACTCAAAATCGGTCTAGTTGTCTTAGGTGTGGTCATACTTTACTTGGTGGTTGATGTCCTGTTGTATAAAAGAGATATGAAGAAAACGAAGGAAGATCTTTTGACATTTGTCACAAAAAACAAAAAGGGCGTATCAGTGACAATCATTGAAAATGAAGATGTGGTATTAGATTGGAATGGTAATCAAAAAACACCACTTGCAAGTACGGTGAAATTAATGGTTTTGTTTCATTTTGTTAAAGCTGTATCCAGCGGTGACATCAAGCCAGATGAAAAAGTGACATTGTCTGATATAGAGCGGTTTTATATTGATAGAACAGATGGCGGTGCTCACACATACTGGCTGGAGGTCAACGATTTTTCTGAGCATGCAACTTTATTAGATGTTGCCAAAGGGATGATGCAAGTCAGTTCGAATGCTTGTACTGATTATTTGATTGACCGGCTCGGCTTAGATAAGATCAATGATCAGATGAAACAAGCAGGTCTTACAGAACATGATGAACTCATGCCGCTGACACCCAAGCTGTTGTGGTCATCCTATGTATCTAATCATCGGCGGGATGCATTAAAGAAAATGAGCGGTGTAACTGATGAGCAATACAAATCTCTGATGATTGAGATTTTTAATATCATTAAAAATAACCCAGAGCAAAAAAAGGCGTTAGAAGAAAAATTGATGAAAAAGAACTTGTTAAGCTTGCGTATTCAATCATTACTGACGCAAAAGATGACAAAGTCTACAACGAATCAATATGCACATCTTATGAAACGTCTGCAGGATGAGCTGTTAACAACAGAAGAAAAAAGTCTTTTTAGCCAAATCGTACTGGGAGAAACATTCAAAAAGGAAACAGATCAATATCTTTGGTATAAAGGCGGAGCAACATTGTTTGTTTTCACAGGTGCTTTATATCGAAAAACACATACATCCTCTATATCCCTCTCTCTATTTATCAATGATCCGAAAGCGAACAATTCTCACTGGATTGAGGGAGTATTCAATGAATTTATGCTTACTACAGCAGTGGATCAAAACTTTAGACAACGTTTAATTAAGGCTTTTACTACATAATCATCAAAAAAACAGAGGGAGATACCCCTCTGTTTTATTATTTCTGCATTGGAAACACTTTGTATACATCTTGGCGTTTCTCTTTTGACTTCACAACTCCATCAACCAATTCCTTTTGCCAAAGCGCTGTATCGTCTTTGTAAACTTTAAAAGAGTGAGGGAGCTGTTTTTCTAGCTGTTTTCTTTTAAACGTGACGGACGACTCGTCTTTAGAGCTCATATTAAGTGTTACTTGCTTTACGTTATCGATAAGAATAAAAAGTGCCAATGCATTATATAAGTAGTTTTTTTCAATGGTATCCTTCTTATCAAACCAAAATGTATCAAATTGTTCTTCTGTATCATTGGCATTTTCTTTCACGCCGTATGTCACTTTTAGCGCTTTTTCATCTACGATTTCATACTCGCGAATCACGTTACCTGGAAGATCTGATAAAATAGCGCCGATTGCTCCGTTGTCTCCAATGTAAGAATTTTTGTGCTTGGAAAGCTGTTTTAAGGATATGTCTTCTATTCCTTTTATGTCGCTCTTCTGCTTGGTCGCTTGACTGCTGCATCCAGATAAGACGACTGTTAGTAGCAGCAGGATATACATCCATTTCTTCATTGATTTTGCTCCTTTTCCATTCTTTCTATATATAAATGTTCATCTTATCACAATTTTCCAATCCATTAGCTCATTGATTTCCATTTACTGAACTGCATGTTTTGTTCAAACCAACGAACAATACAAAGAAAAAAAGGAGTTCAGTCCATGGCAGAAGTTCTTTCATTTTATCAATTGAAAACAAAACGAGATGTCACGCTTGAAAAGAAGCTGTTGCGTACATTGTCTCTTCAACAGGTCACGGTTGCTTCCGAGAAATTCACGAAGAAGCTGTTCCCATTTGCAGATGATCCAGCTGGGATTATGAGTGATGGCTGTATCGATTTCGCCATTGAAGCTTTTTTAGCTGGTGGGAGATACGGTGAGTCGAGCAAGTACGGTGAATCATTTGATGATATAAAGAAGAGGTCAGT
The DNA here is from genome assembly GCF_002998575.1 of Bacillus sp. LNXM65. Classification (NCBI taxonomy): domain Bacteria; kingdom Bacillati; phylum Bacillota; class Bacilli; order Caryophanales; family Bacillaceae; genus Bacillus; species Bacillus sp. LNXM65. Next base: position 58,043 of record NZ_PVRB01000010.1, read on the forward strand.
TCATGAAGAAGATGAACTAGTTGAGGAGCTAGCAGGGTGTTTGCAATCGTGGGGGAATATGTTCCGAATGGAGCGGAAGATGTCGTGCCTGTATCCATTTGCGAAGGATTTTTTAAGCATGTGGTGGCAGGAAGGCTTTCGAGAATCAGAAAAAAGGCATAAGCTTCGGCTGCACTAAGCATATTTCCAGCCCTTGTCCCATATCTATAAAATAATGGTGTATGGGAGGGACAGGGATGAAAAGAAAGCTGAAATGGACAGGGTTTTTAATCGGGTTTATTGTCCTCTTATTCTTATTCAGGTTTCAGTTTCTAAATGATGATTCGTGGAAATCGTGGAACTTGCCTTTGAGCGGCAAAATCATCTATTTAGATCCGGGTCATGGCGGTCCAGATGGCGGGGCTGTAGGAGGAGAGTTGCTTGAAAAAGAGATTGCACTGGATGTATCCATGAAGATACGTGACTATTTACAGGAGCAGGGTGCCCTTGTTCTTATGACCCGCGAGGATGATTCTGATTTATCATCAAAGAATACAAAGGGATATGCCCGAAAGAAAGCGGAGGATCTAAGAAACCGTGTAAAAGCCATCAATGAGTCTGAAGCCGATCTCTATTTAAGTATTCATTTAAATGCGATCCCATCGAACAAATGGAGCGGCGCACAGACGTTTTTTTACGGGAAATATGAAGAGAATGAAAAGGCAGCGAAGTTCATACAAGATGAATTACGCAATAATCTTGAAAACACAGATCGAAAGGCGAAGCGGATCAATGGCATTTATTTAATGCAAAACGTGACGAAGCCAGGAGCTCTTGTGGAAATTGGATTTCTCTCCAATCCGAAAGAGGCCAGTCAGCTGGCAACACCTAAATATCAAGATCAAATTGCTGCCTCCATTTATAAAGGCATTTTAAGATATTTGACAGAGCAAAAAGAGCCGCCTGAATAAGGGGCTTTTTCCTTTTGTACGCAGGCAAACAGGACAGACATTGTAAGGATATGTATGATATACTTGGATTGTAAACGAATTCAATAAAGGGTGAGGTTCTGCTATGATCGGACAAGATGATGTGAGAAAACTAGTTGGGAAGATGGACGAACCTTTCCTTCATATACCGCTTGGTGAGCTGGATGCCATCAAGGAAATCAGCCTAAAGCCTGAGAAAGAACATGTGAGCTTAAAGGTGGCTATTGCCAAAACGGGCACTGCTGAGCAGATGAAGCTTCAGCAAGACATCGTACAAGCCTTGAAAGCAGAGGGTGCTAACACAGTAGGACTTCGTTTTGAAGAGCTCCCTCAGGAAACACTTGAAAGGTTTATGCCTTCGCAAGATGAGGAAGAAAACCTGCTCAACTCTAAAAATCCGCCTGAGTTCCTTGCGATTGCGAGTGGAAAGGGCGGCGTTGGTAAATCCACCGTGTCTGTTAACCTTGCTGTAGCACTGGCTCGTCTAGGGAAAAAAGTCGGACTGATTGATGCAGATATTTATGGCTTTAGTGTACCGGATATGATGGGAATCACCGTCAGACCAACTGTTAAAGGGGAAAAAATTATTCCTGTGGAACGCTTTGGTGTCAAAGTGATTTCAATGGGCTTTTTTGTTGAAGAAAATGCACCGGTCATTTGGAGAGGACCGATGCTTGGTAAAATGCTGAATAACTTCTTCCACGAAGTCCAGTGGGGAGAATTAGATTACTTACTATTAGACCTTCCGCCTGGAACGGGAGATGTGGCGCTTGATATTCATACAATGCTTCCAAGCTGTAAAGAAATCATTGTCACAACACCGCATCCTACAGCTGCCTTCGTTGCTGCTAGAGCAGGCGCAATGGCACTGCAAACAGATCACGAGGTGCTGGGTGTCGTTGAGAATATGAGCTATTATGAAAGCAAAAAAACAGGTGAGAAAGAATATGTCTTTGGAAAAGGAGGCGGGGATAAGCTGGCGGAAGAGCTGCGAGTATCGGTCCTTGGTCAAATTCCTCTAAGGCAGCCTGATTGGAATGAAGATGATTTTGCTCCATCTGTCTATGATGCGAGTCATCCGACGGGAGAAGTGTATCAACACATTGCGAATAAAGTTATTGAACAATTAGCAGTAAAAGCATAATGAAAGCCCGAGTGGATGAATGTCCCCTCGGGTGATGTTTAACTGCCGCTTTCTTCGCTGCCTTTTGATCCGGAATCACTGCTTTCAGATGCTGCTTTTTTAAGCTCATCTTCGAATTTCTTCTTATAAAGAGGACTGCTTAATGTTTCTGTAATGACTTTTTCTAAGTGCTTTCTGAACTCTTTGCTTTTCACCAGTTCACCGTATTTCTTTTCCATTTCGGGATCCTTGAGAATATCCATCATCAATTGCTGATAGTCAGGGTCCTTCATTAACTGTTTTAACATCTTTTCATGCTGTTGCTGCATGGATTTAGCGAAAGTCTCGGCAAATTTAGAATCCTCAAAGACCTTCTTCCAGAACTCTTTGCCTTTATCAGAAGTCAGTGTTTTCTCTATCGTTTTTTTCACAGTTTGTTCATCCATTACCAAAGCTTCATTCATTGCCTCGTCATTTAATAACTGTTGAATGGCCTTTTTACCGTCATCTGTCTTCAATATATCGACGACCATTTTCTTTGTTTCGTCATAGTCCATATTAGATGAGGATTGGGTTTTGGGAGCACAAGCTGTTAGAGATAAAAGGAGAAAACAGCTCATTATACGCAAGATGCCTTTTGACATACTGTGGCTCCTTTCGTTACATGTCTTACTTTTAATATGAATGTTTCACGTAAATTTATACATAACAAAAATAGGGGTTGGATCAATTCAATGAAAAGTCGGGATTTAGTTCGTTTTTTCTTCTCTGTGCTAGCTGTTGGAGCGGTCATTACAAGCGTGGTTGGCTTTGCGCTGGAGTGGGGGAAATATCAGAAGCTTTTTATATCGTTTGAAATACTAGAAATCGCATCTGTGTTGTTTTGGTTCATTGGTGTGGGGATGATTTTTAGTGTCATTAGTCAGATGGGGTTTGTTGTCTTTTTAACGGTGCACCGGTTTGCGTTAGAGATATTCCGATCACATTCTCTATGGAATACCATTCAGCTGTTTCTGGTGATCTTTGTGCTGTTTGATTTAGCTTACTTGCGATTTTTGTTTTTTGGAGAGAATGAATCATTTCTTCCATACCTATGGCTGCCTGTCTTTATCGGTGTGTTCGCATTGATCGTGGCTTACTTTAAACAGCAGCAGTCCTCTAAGAAAACTTTTGTTTCCGCAATGTTTCTCATGGTTGTCATCACGTCGATAGAATGGTTCCCGGCGCTCAGAGTCAACGAAGAGGACTGGCTGTATTTAATGCTATTTCCGCTATTAGGCTGTAATGCGTTTCAGTTGTTAGCTATGCCGCGGTTTTCAAAGGCGAAAGCTACTTAACTTCCGATGACCTTGTTTTGGTATTGGAGATCAGTTCGCCAACCGTCACATTTTTTAAATTCTTTTCTTTGATTTGTTTCAAAATAGCTGGTAAGGCTTGAGCGGTTTGGGTTGCTGAATCTGAGGCATGTAGGAGAACAATATCTCCGCTTTTCATTCGATCATTTACATTCTGAACAATCTGATCGACGCCCGGATTCAGCCAATCTTGTGAGTTGACGCTGTAATGGACAACGGTATAACCGTACTGTGTGGCAATTTTCAATGCTTTTTCGTTAAATTGCCCAGTTGGCGGTCTTAATAGTTGAATGTCATCTAGTCCAAGCTTTTGAAATGAATTTTGTGCCCGGACAAGATCTTGCTTGATTTCACTATCTTCAAGCTGGCTATAATTTTTATAAGCATAGCCAAGGCTGCCGATTTGGTGACCGTCCTCTCTAATTTGTTTGACGATATCAGGATGACGCTCAGCCCAAGAAGCAGACAGAAAGAAAGTAGCGTTCTTTATATCGTACTCTCGAAGGACATTTAAAATAGGAACAGCCTTCTCATCTCCCCAGCCGATATTAAAAGTAAGGGAGACATGTTTTGAGGAAGTCTCGCCTTTATAAATGGCTCGGGGTCCGTGTTCTGTTTTAAATACCGACAGCGGCGGTGCCTTTTGTACATAAAAAAAGGTTGCAGCTGCAAGGGCTGCTACAAGAATAATGACGGCTTGCTTCAGCCGTTTAATAGGAAACACATATAATCGACTCAATTCAAACACTCCTGCCTTGTCCGAGATTGTTACTTGATTGTATGCAGGACAAGGATTTGAGATGCACAATAAAACTATTTCAAAAAAAGTTTTGAAAAGGCGTTGACCGATAGAATATTTTCGTGATATATTATTAATCGTCGCTGACACACAGTGACAAACACAAAACGCTTCGGGAAATAAACTTAAAAAAAGTTGTTGACATAAGATGAAGCGAAATGTTATATTATTAAAGCCGCTAAGAACGGCGAAGATGATCTTTGAAAACTAAACAAGACAAAACGTACCTGTTAATTCGAGTTTTTATAAAAAAATCCTATGAAACATCATAGGTAGTCAGTCAAACTGGCGAAAAACAAAACTTCGGTTTTGTACTTTTTCGGAGAGTTTGATCCTGGCTCAGGACGAACGCTGGCGGCGTGCCTAATACATGCAAGTCGAGCGGACAGAAGGGAGCTTGCTCCCGGATGTTAGCGGCGGACGGGTGAGTAACACGTGGGTAACCT
>NZ_PVRB01000011.1:0-57072 GCF_002998575.1 Bacillus sp. LNXM65
ACTAAACAAACAAAAAGAAGAATATGAAGAACTTAATTTAACCGACGACTTGACGCTGGATGAAACTGCAGCATCGAATGAAATATATGAGGATGACGACGCTCCCCCCTCTTGACATTAATAATGAAATTCTGATGCATTTACGCGCACTCAAAAAAACTAAAAAGGATGTCTCCTTACATGACCCCATCGGTCAGGATAAAGAAGGCAACGAAATTTCTTTAATTGATGTCTTAAAATCAGAAAGTGAAGATGTGATCGATACCATTCAGCTCAACATGGAGCTTGAAAAAGTAAAGGAGTATATCGACATTCTCGACGGCCGAGAAAAAGAAGTCATCGTCGGCCGGTTCGGTCTTGATTTAAAGAAAGAAAAAACGCAGCGGGAAATAGCAAAGGAGCTCGGGATTTCGCGAAGCTATGTATCCCGTATTGAGAAGCGGGCGCTGATGAAGATGTTTCATGAGTTTTACCGGGCGGAGAAGGAGAAACGGAAGCGGGAGAAGGGGAAATAATATCAAAGAAGCCGGTCTAAATTCCGGCTTCTTTTCATTCCACTAAGCACTCAACATAATAAAACCATATCATTGGTTATGGAGCTTATTTCCATTACACTCCTTATATTCATTTGCCATCGTTTCTATACGTTTATGTGAATTATGGTTAAAAATGGTAAGTCAAAACAAGGATCGTTCGTTACTTTTTCATCTTATTGATTAAGAATTTTAATCTCTAGTCTATATATAGTGTTTTTTATAAACATACAGTAATTACCATGTCGTGGCATGTCTGTTAAAGTAACCACCTGTCTTAAATCCAACTTTTTTATAGGAAAAATTGGATAGCTAGTTCTCCATGTTTTATAATTACTGATACAGAACTCCGGCTTGCAGAAGTTTTTCTATCCTTTCAAAATCCTTTACATAAATGATCTCAACTTTTTGACTGCTTTCTTCATATTCCCCTTAAAAATTAATAATCACTTTCCCTTTTGGTCGTCCATTTGCGACTAGTTCTAGCGCTTCATTTACGTTGTCTATAGTAAATAGTATTGGATGAATTGCTGGAACAATGTTGTTTTCTTCAATGATTTTGGTAATCTCTTTAAGTTGTGCGCCGTCAGAACGAACGAAAATAAAATGATATTCCACGTTTTGTTTCTTAGCTTTGCGGTCATAATTTGCGCCAGCAAGGGAAAATAACATTCGTTTCCACCATGGGGAATTTAGGTATTTCCCGAAACGTTTATTTGGTCCTGTACGGAGAGAGAGCAATCTTCCGCCCGGTTTGATGATACTCAATTCACTGTCAAATTCTTTAGGTCCCAGTGTATCAATCACGTAATCCACATTCGACAACAAGTCAACATAGTTTTCTATTGCATAATCCAAATATTGGTCTGCACCCCTTTCCAAAGTGCGTTCGCGCGCTTCTGAGTTGCCACTAACAATGACATTTAGGCCCATTTCCTTTGCTATTGGTACAGCCATTTGACCAAAGCTGCCTGATCCACCTGGAATGAAGACAGATTTACCTGACTGTGCCTCAAGTTCTTCATGTAGACCTTGATACGCTGTGAGTCCAGCCAGTGGTACAGCAGCGGCTTCCACGTAAGACAAATTTTTTGGCATGGGTGCAATTGCGGCAGCATCAATTGCGGCATATTCCGCAAAAGCACCAATTTTTTTAAGGGGAAGACGTGTATAGATGGCATCTCCTACGTGAAATTCTGTCACATTTTTTCCGATTTTTTCGATAACTCCTGTCAATTCATTACCAAGCGTTAATGGGAATTCATAATCTTGAATCAGTTTCACGCTGCCTGTAATAATTAACATTTCGAGTGGATTGACTGCCGCAGCTTTGACCTTTACCAAGACTTCGTTTTCATCGATTTCTGGAATTGGAATGTCATTGACTTTGGCATGGATATTTTTTGAATACTTGGTGATCTGAGCTGCTTTCATGAGTGTTTTCATTTTTTCATTAGCATCCTTCCTTGAGATTATTACAGCTGGTGTTCCCACACTCAATCAGTAGAACAGATGTTAGAGTTCATCAGCCCATAGCGTTCGAATGCAGTACACGTCAGCCAGTGTAGCGCAATTCATGCGTCAAGCATTTTTCAGTTGTATGCCTTTTTTAAGCATTATTGTCCATTTTGCAGGTTCAATTTAAAAACTACTTTTCATTCCCTTTTTTTTGTTACAAAAATAGAGAGTCACTTCCCAGTCCCAAACAGTTTGTGGAACCTTGATATTTGCCATAAGTTATACTTATCTCTTGCGCTCTACTACGTGTCATTGGTGCCAGCGCTAAACGATTATGTTACCATATATATAAAAATTAGATTTAAAGGCTTTCTAGTATTGGAAAGATCGGCTTTCTCAACTTAAATTCATAGTTTTCATCTACAACCCCAACCACTTCATCTTTGTCATAAACCTCCATCATAAAACCTGCCATTTGCTTAGCTGTGTGGTACATAGGGAGATTTGCTTTGTAATCAAACTCTTTTATATCATTTGCATGTTTTGCGAATTCTGTTTCCGTCATTGCTGGTGCTAAAACTTTTGCCTTCATTTTCGCACCTTTCAGTTCAAGTTCTTTTGCAAGCCCTTCGGTGAAGGCACTAACATAATATTTAGAAGCAGAGTAAGCAACACTGCCAACAGCAATTACATATCCAAGTGCTGAGGATACGTTAATTAATTGAGTTCCCTCTACATCAGCATATTCTCTTACAAATAGTGTAGAAAGGATTGTCAAGGATTCTATGTTCACGCGTAACATGGTTTCTAATTTATCTAAATTCTGATCTATGACAGAAGAGGTTTCACCAAGACCAGCATTATTAATCCAAGTCTCAATTTGATACTCCTTTAAACTGTTATACAGTATATATGCCTGATCTTTGACAGATAGGTCACTTGTCCGAATAATAACATCTAAACTAGGATTTAGATTCTGAATGGTTGATTTAAGTTCTTCTAATTTATCTAATCTTCTAGCTGCAATAATTAAGTTTTTGCCACGAGCAGCAAATGCTAATGCTGTCTCATATCCGATACCTGAGCTTGCTCCTGTAATAACTGTGTACTTCATATTATTCTCTCCTTAAAAATATTTCTCCTTGTTCTTGACCATGTTTCAGTAGATCAAATAAGAAGGTTTCCGTCTTTATAAAAATCTCTGTAACTTTTTTAGTAAACGATTTATTCCAATACGAGATCTTGGCTAGATGGCAGATCATAATCAACTGCCACTCCCCCCTGGTCACCCTCAATTAGGTCAATGCCCTGTTCTTTGCTGTGTGGATCTGACCATACGGGTCACCATTTTGCGCGGCATCAGTCGTGGAAGGAATGCCATGAACCGGTTTCGAGCCCCTGGCATTATGAACGTCTTGCCGCGTAAGAAGCCTCGGTACCCTTCCTCAGCCACCTGCCCGGCCTCCATGATAGCACCACTCTGGAACAACTTCGATTCCCCAATACCCGAACGTTCAACAAAGCCGGTTGACGTCAGTCCCGGACATAGTGCCGTCACAGTCACCCCTGTACCGCTCAGTTCGTTCTCCAAAGCCTCAGTGAACGACAACACGTACGCCTTCGTTGCGTAGTAAACCGACATCATAGGTCCCGGGAAGAAAGCCACCAACGAAGCCACATTCATCACGCCTCCTTGGCCCCGTTTGACCATATCCGGCAAGAACAGTTTCGTCATAACAGTCAGAGCCTTGATATTGACGTCAATCATATTCGTCTCTTGTTCTAACTGCGTCTCCAAGAACGTCCCGTACAAACCGAAGCCGGCATTATTGACAAGATAGTCGACGACGACCCCCTTCTCCTTGAGCTCCGCAAAAATCTCTTTCGGCACACCGGGTGAAGCCACATCCTTTGCGATGACCGTCGCTTGACTGCCATATCTTTTCCGATATTCCTTCGCGAGCTCCAAAAGCTTACCCTCGCTACGCGCCACCAGCACCAAATTATATCCTCCCTTGGCGAAACGATCCGCCAACTCTTTGCCAATTCCACCCGATACCCCGGTGATAAGAACAGTTTTTTTCATTTTACAGCACACCTCCATTTTTAGTTTAATTAAACCTTTAAAACGTTTTACTGCGTTTCTTACTGCGAGTTGTTACTATGGATGTAGGTTATCGGTAATTGTAATTTTTGTATAAAAGGATTTATACTTGCCGCATATACCTCAACTAAGACCTCGCCATTATTTATTTTGGGCTTAGGGAAGTCTAAAAAAATTTGGTTTTTCACCGTAGTTTTCAATCGCTAAAACTTTCATGACAATCCTTCACATTTTTAATTAACGCACATGTATCTATTTATAAAGAATCTAAGAAAAAAAGATATGAATATCCCTAGATGGGATATTCATAATTAATTAAATTATTTTAAGAAAGGATAATCTGTATAGCCTTCTTTTCCTCCTGCATAGAGCGTGTTTTTATCAGGTTCGTTTAGAGGAGCACCTGAATGAATCCGTTCTACAAAGTCTGGATTAGCTAGTACCCAAGTGCCTACTGTGACAACATCTGCAAGATTATTATCTACATCAGACGAAAGTTGATCTAGAGGACGACCTGGACGGTTAACAAGAAGTGCTTGGTCCCAAAGTTGACGAACATCTTTTAGGAATTGCTCGTTTCCAAAGTGCATTAAATGCAGATAAGCAAGGTTAAGCTTATTTAATTCACTTATTAAATAGCGATACATCTCAAGGCTATTCTCCCCCTCATCAATGCCTTGCAGTGTTCCTTGAGGAGAAAAACGGATGCCTGTTCTTTCTGCTCCTATTTCATCAACAACTGCTTTAGCTACTTCAATTGCGAATCGAGAACGCCCCTCAATCGTACGACCGTATGCACCTTGACGATGATTGGAGTTTTCACTAAGGAATTGTTGGATCAGATAACCATTCGCTCCGTGAATTTCAACTCCGTCTGCACCAGCTTCAATTGCTGAACGTGCTGCTAAACGAAACTCATTGATAACATCTTTTATCTCAAGCTCACTCAGTTCTCTTGGTGTTGGAATTTCTTTCATTCCTTCTGCCGTGAAAATTTCTATACCAGGTGCAATAGCTGACGGTGCAACTGCTTGGCGGTGGTGAGGTGTGTTATCAGGGTGTGATACTCGTCCCACATGCATAAGTTGAATAAAAATATGACCGCCTTCACTATGAACTTTAGAAGTGACTTTTTCCCATCCTCTAATATGATTTTCTGTATAAATACCAGGTGTATTAGTATAACCTTGCCCATCATCCGAAGGTTGGGTTCCTTCACTTATAATTAAACCGACTGAAGCACGCTGACCATAGTACTCTGCTACTAATTCGCTCGGCGTACCATCTGGTAAAGCTCTATTTCTAGTCATCGGAGCCATGCCTATGCGGTTTTTTAAGTCAATGTTTCCGATACGAACTTTTTCAAATAATCTGCTCATATGAATACTCCTTTTTAATAAGAATTAGAATCAAGAAATAAATTTACGTGTTCTGCAAATAGTTCTGGAAATTGAAACAGATGCCCGTGACCAGAATCAGGATATATAATCAACTGTGCTTTGGGTAATTTCTCTGTTAAGATATAGCTGTTTTTAGTCGGTACCATCACATCATTAACACCATTAGTGACAAGTACAGGGTGTTTGATGTTTTGTAACCATTCATAATCATGATTAGATTTTTGTTTAGCCCATTTTGCAATAGCTTGTAATTGTGCCTCTTTTACTTGTTCCGAACTATTTACTTTTTTCTGATTAAAAATTCTTTGTAGTGAAGCTATTCCTGCTGATTTACTTGTTTCGGTTTGTTCGTAGAAAAAGAACATAAAATCATTTATTCCATCCTCTTCCGTTCCGCCGTGACGATTCATTCTTTCAAGAATCTCTGGATTTGGATTAATACCAGATTCAGGTGAAGTACCTGCCATAATAATTTTTCTTACTAAATCTCCTTCTTGTAAAGCTAACTCTTGTGCAACCATGCCACCAATGGAAAAACCAAGAATGTCAACTTGTTCTAATCCAAGAGCTCTTATAAATGTTGCTGTATCTTTTGCCATATCAGTAATTGTAGTAGGTGTTAGTCCATCGGTCTCACCAACCCCTTTATTGTCAAATAAGATTACTGGGCGTTTATTTGCAATAGGTTCAAGCATGTCTGGATCCCAGTTTTCCATCGTTCCTCTAAAGTGAACAAGAAATACTACTGGTATACCATCTTTTGTACCAAATCTCCTATATGCGTAACGAGTTCCTTCTACTTCAATAAATTCTGATTCTGTTGGTATTTTAAAATTTCTCATTTTTGTGTTCCTCCTTAGAAATTAAAAAACGATTTATAACTATGCATTATGATGGTGTGTTTCATGCTTATTTTAGAATGAACATTCTAAAAAGGGTAAAAAAAGAAAGCTAGTCCAACACTGAAAGTGCTAGAGAAATGATGCCTTCTAATTCTTTTTTACTGTAATCAGTTTTTATTAGTACTCTTATACCTACCAAATTGTTGTGTAAGAAACGAGATATGTTATCAGAATCGATTTCTTTTGATAGCTCTCCATTAGTTTGACCCTGTTTTATAAGGTGATTAAACATATCTTCAGTACGATTAAACATTTTTGTAACGATGCGCCCAATTTCTTTGTCCAACAAAGATAATTCAATGGCTGCATTTACTGATAGACATCCTTTTGGGTATTGTTTAATGGAATTCAGTACGAAAATAAAAACATCACGTATCGCCTGTTTAATGGATGAAGTGCTGCTGATTATGCTTTCCATCTCATTAACGATGAGCTCTTCATAATGATGAAGGGAAGCTAAAAACAGTGAACGCTTGTCGCCAAATGTGTCATATATACTCCTACGGTGTATCCCCATATGATCCACCAAATCTTGCATGGATGTTTTTTCATAGCCTTGTTCCCAAAATAACTCCATTGCTTTTCTTAATACTTCTTTTTCGTCAAACTCTTTACTTCTAGCCATTTTAATTCTCCTTAAAAAAATCCATGAACCAATACTAACAAAAACAAAAGTCATCACCCATTATAGAATGAACATTCTAAAATAAACACATGAATTACAAACCATGATTACATAATACCCTTTTTAGAACGATAAGTAAAGAATTATACTTCTGCGATGAACACCCATATGTCACCAAGTCTTGCATGAATGTTTTTTCATAACCCTGTTCCCAGAAAAGCCCCATTGTTTTCTTAATGCTCTTTTTTATCAAATTTATTTCTAGACATAATCCCACCTTACAACGTATTACCTCTTAATTCTGAGAAAGGACTAAGAATCATTGATGCATTCATCCCTCCCTCATTCTAAAATAATAAAGAATGATCACTCTCGTTTGAGTAGCAAAACAGTTAGATCTAACGTGTTTCAAGCATAGCAAATTCAAGAACGATCGGTAAAGAATTTGGAATTCATCATATGTTTTATATGGTTAGCTTTCAATTAAACGTTTTAACTTAAGCTCAGTTTCAGTATTCTCAACTGGAGTATAGACGCTGCATCTTAAATCAGTATCTCCATGCACTTGTAAAGAAGTAAGATTAAACAACATTTTACCTACCTTAGCATGACGAAACTCAATTAATACTTCAGGAGCAGAGCTTATCTCATTTTCATTCCAAATTTTATGAAACTCAGGATATGCCTGTTCCATTTCTTGTATAAATTGCTCATACCAGTCATCAGCCACATACTGTCCATAATACGTTCTAAATATTGCGATATATCCTCTAACAAAATGCTCCCAATTCACTGCTAAACTTTTAAATTCCTTTCTTGCGAATAGTAAGCGTATGATATTCCTTTCTGCTGGGGTGATTTGTTCAAAATCCAAAAATACATTAGCTGCTGCTTGATTCCACCCAACAATCTGACTTCTTCTATCTGATATAATTGTTGGACAATAACGAAGTTCCTGCAAAATTTTCACTAAAGCTGGACTGATTTCCTTCTCCTTCTCATTTATAAAGGGTTGTTTCACTCCTTCCTCTAACGCTAGAGCATACAAATATCTCCTTTCATCGTTATTTAATTGTAATGCTCGAGAAATAGCATCTAATACCGAAGTAGACACTTTTATATCTCTACCTTGTTCTAACCATGTATACCATGTAAGACTTACACCGGCTAGTTGAGCCACTTCCTCTCTTCTTAGTCCTGGTGTTCTTCTGCGGGTTCCTACTGGTAAACCAACCATTTGAGGAGTAATTTTCGAACGTTGATTCTTTAGAAATTCTGATAAAGCTTGAAGTCTTGTTTCAGGTTTCATTAAAATCTCCTTTTTAAATAGTGCTAATTATACTAGGATAAACAACAACTTGTAATAGGATAACACAAAAGTTAAAGTTAATAAAAAATAAGGAGGGAATTATTATGAAAAGAGTTGTCATTACTGGAATGGGAATTATTTCGCCTCTAGGAAATGATGTAAATAGCTTTTGGAATCAACTAGTTAAAGGTCAATCGGGAATATCTCTAATTGATTCTTTTGATACTATTGATTATAAAACAAAGATAGCTGGAATGGTTCGTGATTTCGATGTAGATGGAATATTTGGGAGGAAAGAAGCCAAACGATTAGATCGATTTAGTCAGTTTGCTTTAGCAGCAGCCGAACAAGCATTAGAAAAATCACAATTACAGTTAGATAAGGTTGATCTTGAACGTTTAGGGGTATACGTTGGTTCAGGGATCGGAGGTATACAATCACTTGTTGATAATGTGAATGTATTAAATAAACGAGGTCCCGCAAGAGTAAGCCCTAGCCTTGTACCAATGATGATTTCAAATGCAGCTGCGGCTCAAATAAGTATTAGATTAGGGGCACAAGGCCCGTCATTATCACCAGTAACGGCCTGCTCAATCGGGAACACCTCTATTGGTGAAGCTTTCAACGCTATCCGAAATGATGAGGCAGATATTATATTTGCCGGTGGAGCAGAAGCTGCAATCACACAGTTATCTTTGGCTAGTTTTGGAAACGCCCATGCACTATCTACAAAAAACCAAGATCCAAGTCGAGCCAGCCGTCCGTTCGATACAGATAGAGATGGCTTTGTTATGAGTGAAGGCGCAGGTATTTTAGTATTAGAATCATTAGAAAACGCTATTCTTAGAGATGCGCCGATATTATGTGAAGTAGTGGGATACGGAGCTAGTTCAGATGCTCATCATATGGTAGCATCACACCCAGAAGGTAAGGGTGCCTACTTAGCAATGAAAAAAGCATTGAGAAGTGCAAATATATCAACAGGTGAAATTGATGTTATTAGTGCTCATGCAACAAGTACACAAATAGGTGATCGTTCAGAAATTCTAGCTATTAAGAAATTGTTTGGTGAACATTCCCGCAAAATTCCAACAACTGCAAACAAATCAATGACTGGTCACATGCTTGGTGCTGCTGGTGGAGTAGAAGCAATTGCTTTAGTGGAAAGTTTGAGACAAGGAATTATTCCTCCAACTATTAATGTAGAGAATTTAGATCCAGATTGCGACTTAGATGTTGTCTCAAAAACGCGAAATCTTCCAATGAAATATGGACTATCAAATTCTTTTGGCTTTGGCGGACATAATTCAGCAATCGTGTTAAAGAATTATGATTGAAGATCCACCTTTATAATTCAGAGGTGAAATAAATGCATCTACCAAGGGTTGATCACCCTTGGTTTCAAATTTAGAATATCATGATCCGGATCTAGAATGTTCATCTGCCCGCCGATGATTTCCGCAAAGAAGGTCACGATGAGTGCATGATGCATTTTATCGTGAAAGAATACTTCTCGAACCGAATGAAGTTCATTTACTTTGCAAACATACCCTGTCTCTTCTTTCACCTCACGGACCACGGCCTGCTGCAGGTGTTCACCTTTTTCTACAGTACCGCTTGGAAGTTCCCAATATCCCTTTACATTTTTGACCATTAACATATTTTCTTCCTCATCATAAATAATAGCTGATACTACGTCTCCTCGTTTCAAAGAAATCCCCCCAACCATTCTCTGTTTACATCAATTGTCGAATAAATAGAACGAACTGTTCATTTCAATACATTCATTATACTGTATCCTTGATACAAGATAATGGATACAGAAACTAAATAGGAATTAGTCAGCAGATTGGAGGCCACAGCATGTGGATCATCATCATTTTACTTATTGTCCTCATTGGATTTACAGGGAATATCGTTTCTTTATTAAGACAAATGAAAGAGTCAAACGAGAAAATCATACAACTGTTAGAACATCAAAAACCGAAAAAATAAAAACCTCACCCTTTTAGAGAGAGGTTTTTAGAGTAAGCAATTATTCTTATCGTTTCTCATGAAGCAACATATATCTGATTCGACGAATATAATGCAGCGCAATATGACCGAGACATAAAATGAGCCCGATCATCGCAAGAATATAGATGGGCAGCATCAAACCAGGTACATAGTTGACGATAAAACCCAAACAAAACGCTGTCAGCATATATAGACTGATCAACCTCATCAATACCATCCGAAGCCCTCCCTTTCTACATTCACTTTAACATATTTTCCCTTTATTTTCATGATTGGCTTTTAAAAAAAGATGCGAATCCACTAAGATTCGCATGATCATTACGTATTCAATTCACCTTTCTTCGCGCGCGCTTCCTTCCACTGCTCAAGCTCTGAAACTGTTAATAATTGATATCCTTGTTTGGTCAATTCCTTGATAATCGTGACAGCTGCGTTTGCCGAGGTGTCATAGATGTCGTGCATTAAGACCGTTTCTCCGCTAGACGCATGTGTGAGAATGTAGTTGGCGACGTATTGGCTGTTGCGATATTTCCAGTCTTCGGGATCTACGTCCCAAAGCGTGACTTTCATGTTGACAGCTTCGTTGATCTGCCCATTTGTTCCACCATATGGCGGTCTAAAGTGAGTCGGTGTGAATCCGCCTGCTTTTTCAATAATTTGCTGCGTATCTTCTACTTGTTTGATAGCTTGTTTTAACGGCAGTCTTGTGAGTAAAGGATGGCTATAGGAATGATTTCCGATTTCATTCCCACCCTTTCTGATCTCACCCAGCATATCGGGGTAATATTGAACCCTGCTGCCTAATACAAAAAATGTCGCATGTCCTTTGTTTTCTTTTAAGGCTTTTAAGATTTTTGAGGTCGTGGATGGATTTGGTCCATCGTCAAATGTCAGGGCAATGGCTTTTTGATTTGGGTTGAATGTTGCCTGTTTTGGCAGTTTTACAAGCTTTCTTTTTGAGATCGGTTCTTTTTTCTCATTTTTGTTCTTTTCTTTATGAATATATTCAGGCTTTAACATGCCTTTAAGCACTGTTTTTTTAATCGCCAGCACTTGAGGGCCTTTTTTGTCTGGTGCGATTTGCCCTGCTGGAAAGTAGAATTCTATAAAACGATCCTTGATGGCAAAATACTGATAATGCTCTGCCGCAGGAGACGTTCCTTGTTTGAGCAAATGCTCATTTTCAGCAAGAGTGCGATCTTTTTTTAATTCCTCAAATGTCATTTGAGACAGTTTTTGCAGACTTTCTTTCTTTGATAAAAATAGATCATCTATAGATAAAAAATGCTGTTTCTTGAAATCAAAATTGAATATCTTCGTTTCATGTGCGCCTTTTACTCCGCCTTTCAATTCATATGTATTGAATTTGATCGCAGCAGTTTGTTTGGCATAATGAGTAATCTCGTAATCTATGTTTAATTCGTATCGATGATCTTCATCGACATCGCTTGCTTCACTAAATGATGTTTTGAATTTGTCGAGCGCTGTTTCTGCAAATCTTTTCATCTCTTGATCTAGCTTTTTTTGATGAAACACCGGATAGTTGACTGCATATCTCATGTATCTCCCGTCATTCACGAGGGTGACTATCTCAACTTCTTTGTAGCTCGCATCTGGTTCTACCTTCTTCTTCTCCGTCCCGCTTGCCTGCTGATTATGATAAAATGCAGCGATTCCGATGATGATTGCAAGTCCGCATAGGACGAGACTGATTTTCCATTTCATTGACACAATGATTCCCCTCTCGTGATGGCGCCATGTCTTGATGACGTGTGTTTGTAGGATAGACTTTCGGTGAACCCGATTTAGTTTACAAAAAATAAATTTGTCACATTTTAGACATAATTTAAGAGAGGAATAGAAAAAAGGACTTGATTTCTCAGCCCTTTGATTATTTTTGCATATATAGTTGAAATAATTTCGTTTCTTCATCAATAGAACGTGCTCGATCAAATGCCGCTCTGACCGTCTTTGTATTGTTTAAGAGCTCGTACAGCATGGTCAAGACAAAGATAAATGCCGCATCTCCATCAATGTAATCATCAGGCGCTGTATAGGACAAAGCACCTGCTTCTAAAAAGGCATCAGCAAGTTTTTTCTCACCTAGTGTGCAGCCGGTTGATATGACGTGAACCCCTTTTAACGAAGCATACCGCTTGATTTCATCCGCTCCAAAAGTTACACCTCTAGGCTCCCCATCTTCGTATACATCTTCCCCTAACTCCGGCATGAGAAACGCTCCTTCTTCCCCATGAAAAGATAAAAGAAAGTAGTCCGTCTCCCTTCTATTTCTCCCAGATAACACATCAATCAGATCATTGGGTCTGCCTATCCAATGCATATCGACTTTTGCACCAAAGTTCTCAAATGCTGCACGCAGGGCAAAAGATTCTAGCTCACTATTTGGTCCTGTTGCTAATGTGATGCGCATGGTCTGTTGTTCCACTTGTATCTCCTCCAAACGATGATAAAAATAAACCCATTTTTTCTTCATCTGCATATGTATCCGTCCATTTTAGTGCACTGATCAATACATTTGCTCGATGTCCTGTCATTCTCGTGCGAAGGAAAGAGCTTCCGTCATCAAGCCTTGCCTACTCCCTTTCCGTGGGCACCAGCCGTTACATACATCGCTGCTACATTCGCTCGGTGCTTTAATTTCTGTAAGGTTTCTTGGATGAGCGTGACCGTCCCCACAAGCTGCCCTTGATAAAAGGTGCCAAAGGTCCACATAGATTGTGCCGAAGCAAAACGAGCCGAATATTTGTCTTTTGTATCTATTTGTTCTTCTTCATAACTCATGGCAAAGCCCTCTGGATGTAATCGCAGTGCTTCTAGTCTTAATGCTGTATATTCTTCAGATCACCTGCGTTAACAATTGAATATTCAGACAACCACCTCCAACAGAATGATTGATACTTCCAATTTTATCTTGAAAGGAGGTTTTGATCAAAGGATATTGATCCTTTAGCACCAATCTCTTTTCCTACATGCAATTAGACATGCTTATCCATCTGTGAAAACAAGGTATTTCCGATCATGTTTACTCGTTTTATCCTAACAAAAACGATTCTTTTCTCACTTATCTTTTCACCTTTTTTATATTAATCTATAACTAATTCATGAAAAAAAGAAAAAAAAGGATTGCTATGAATGAAAAGATATCATAAGATAGAATAGTAATAAAAAGACAAAAAAGGGAGGAATTTGATATGACAGAAACAAGAAACGAAATCAAACTACATGTTCTTTTTGGTGCTTTAGCAGTAGGTTTCCTTATGCTAGCTCTTTTTTCCTTCTCGCTACAGATGCTGCCAGTTGCTGATCTAGCAAAAGAATTTGGTATTCCAGGCAGTGTTGCAGCTGTTGTTTTGAACGTTGTTGAAGCGGGCGGAGCTGTTACAACAATCGTCTCCATTTTAACTGCTGTAGGATCAGGTGGTCTTTCTCTTATTGCAGCGGCTGGTAAAGAGACCATTCGTCAGTACCTTAAAGCCCAAATTAAGAAAAAAGGCCGTAAAGCCGTTATTGCTTGGTAATTCATTTTTATGACTCAATAGAAGGAGACTTTGTTCTCCTTCTATTTAAATTTTGATGCAGGTGAGAAGATGTTATATCCATTATTATCACTACTTCTATCAATTAGAATTCAACAACAATATTCAAATCTAGCTCAGTTTATAATACGTAAGGTTCCATTTTTCACATCGTTTTCTTCTAAACAGTACATATTATTTTCTTGTATCCTTGATACTTTATTCGGATGTATGATTGTAATCGTTATTTCTTCATTTCTTTACTCTCCGATCTATCAAATAGAATGGGAAAGTGCTTTTGTGATATTTTTGTTTCTTTTCTCTATCGTCAAAGGGATTGAATCTTATAGAAGAACTCATATTCTTCCTTTTGAAGAATTGATACAGCTTGCACCTGTTTCCTCAAGACACCTTTTCCAAACGCTTTTGTTTTCAGAACTGATCTGGTTGATGTTGACCAGTTTGAGTACTTATTTAATCTATTTTCTGTTTCAATATTCTATTGCTCAAACACATGATTGGATATTCTGGTTAAAGCATCTCAATGTCATGTTGACAGGTTTCTTCCTATTTATCGTCAGCAATAAGATATTTGGTGCTTACATCTATAATATTGTCGTGAAAAAAATCGGGATCATTCGTGTTCTTTTTTTCGCAAGCATCTCTTTACTTTTTTTCTTATTTGGAAGAGTCCTGATATTGAACATTATTTTCCCTTTTTATCACACCTTCCAACAACTTTTTCAGTCGATTTCATCGCTTGCAGAGGATTCGTTTTGGATTACACTTTCCAACAATTTGGTGGCTTTATATCAAAATGATCTTCAGCATATCCATCATGCTTTATTCTCAAAGGATTCTGTATTTCTACAATTTCAAGCGCTTTTCACTTCACCTGTCACATTTTTCGTGGTGATATTAGCAGCTATACTCGTCATGAAGAGTCCTGTCCACTGGATACCAACTGGGAAAGATCATGATCAAAACTCAACACATTTTCGAGATTTATTTTATTGGTACTTTCAAGTACTTAATAAAATTCAAGGCTCGCTGTTTCAAAAGAATATGTTGATCCAAAAAGACCTCAAGGTGTTAAAAGAAAAAAGATGGCTGCTGTCTAAAGAGTTTTTTAATTATATGTTTATGTCATATGAAGCCTTCTTTTATATCGGGGTTATGACTAGTTTGATCTCCATTATTGATCATCCGGCTTTGCAGATTCAGCTGCTTTTTACATTAAATGTGATGATTTTAGCAAATCAAACGTATGAGATGAGAATGCTGACCCCTTCTATTTTTTCTTTAAGTGCTGAAAAAAAGAATATTTGGCTTTTTGAGCTTTCTCAAACATCTCTTATTCAGTTTTTCTTATCAAAAATCCAGTTATTTTATTGTTTATTTTCCATACCAGCTCTCTTTCTGCTATTCATTAATCTATCAATCATGGGTGTATATCAGCTTTTTGATATTCAGATGCTCATTCAATTTGTGGCATTAGGGATTGGTTTTTTCATTTTCCCTTTGATTCAGCTTTACTTGTTTCCATTTACAACGAAATTCAATTTTATTCATGAGCATGAAATAGGGACAACCAATGAGGAAATAGAAGTTATCGATAAAGGGCAGGCTTTTGCAAGAAACTTTCTTGTATTACCTTTTATGTACTACATGATCTTGACCTCTTTTCTACCTATTTTGCAGCAATCCTCAGGTCTCATAAACTTTCTGTTTGCTTTATATTTTGTGATCGTTTCATTGATCTGCTTGGTGTTATGCCGCAAGACCATCTATAAAGGGATTGAGTATGTTGAAAAAAATAAGATATTTTCTATCGGAGAATAGACTGATTTTACGCCTCGGCTACATTTATGCTGCTATCTTTATTGCAGCAGTGCTGATTGGTAGCCTTCTTCCTTATGATCAGATTCCTTATTTAAAAAAGGATGAAGAGATGTTTTTTCTATCTATTTTCTTAAACAATTTGCAAGTTGGGATGGCGATATTAGGGATCGGAGCTTTTACAGGCGGCATCATGGCTGCTGGCATTCTTTTTTACAACGGATACATTATTGGCAAACTAGTTCAGTATTTGATTGTCAATCAAGAAGTGCAGCAGATATTCACAGGATTACTGCCTCATGCTTTCGTAGAGATTCTTGGTTTCATCCTGTTTTCAATTGTCAGCTCTTTTCCTTTTATTTATCTTTATCGATTTATAAAAGGAGAAACAATTGATTTAAAAAAGTTGACTGTGACTGTGCTTCAATTGATTTTTGCAGCAATTGTTCTCTTATTCGCAGCATCTCTTTTAGAGGAATACGTTAGCCATGTACATCTACCATAGAAGAAAGGGGAATGTGGTTCCATGGAGCTACTTCTACGACCTAAGGAATTTTTCAATCAGAATCAATCGATTAAAACCATTGTAGGCCTTGTCTTACTATCATTATTTGTTTCGACTGTCTTTTTAACATTTTTTATTATTGATTTGTTAGTAGATGAACCGTTACCTGCTGGAAAACAAGTAGCCAGCATTGTTTTTATTTTTTTGCTGACGATCCCGCTTTATTTCATTTTGAATTTTCTCAGTACTGTTCTCACTTCAATTTATATGTATTTTTTTCATAAAGCTTTTATTTTACGCAAAATGTATCTTGTCATTTTGGTTTATAATGCATTTCTTTTATTAGTGAATAGTGCAGCGATCTATTGTGTGATGGTGTTACAATTAGACCACTATTTTATCTTGATCCAAGCAATTTCCTTCTTCATCAACTTATATCTTTTGCGCATCCTTTATGATGGCATCATTTACTATGCAGAAGGGTCGAAAAAGGCTGCCCTTGCGACAGTGATCTTGTATATGCTGGTGACCACTGTGTTTGTTATTGGAGGATTCATCAATGGCTAGTCTTCAAGTGTCTCAGCTATCTTTTCGCTATGAAACAACAGAAGAAAGCTCTCTCCTTCTCGATCAAGTTTCGTTTGATCTGAAAGGAAGTGATCGAGCTTGTATCATTGGAAAGAACGGCAGCGGTAAATCGACTCTTTTAAAGATCATCGCTGGTCTGCTTCCATCTGTATCAGAAACGATTTTACTCAACAAACAGCTTCACCCCAGGACCACTCAATATAAAAGTCTGGTGGCGTACATCCCTGATAAGCCTTTAGTCTATGATGCGCTCACTGGTCTTGAGCACATGGAGCTTGTTCAGTCTTTATGGAAAATGAACAAGTCAGAAAAAGAGTTATACAAAGAGACCTTTCTAACGCTTTGTGATGCATTTGATTTAACGCATGCCCTAAAGATGCCAGTCAAACAGTATTCATTGGGCATGAGATATAAACTTTTCTTTAATTGTATGGTGGCAAGATCTCCAGAGCTGATCATTCTTGATGAGCCTTTTACCTCTCTTGATGAGGCCTCACAGATACAATCGATTTCTTTATTAAAAAAAGAATTCTCACATCGATGTGTTTTATTTACCAGCCATCAGCGCTACCTTTATTCAGAATTAGGAAACCGTTTCTTCCAGCTGGATCAAGGACAATTAAACGAAGTGGAACGTTAGACATACAAAAGGCATCCCATAAAAGGATGCCTCTCTTCTTTTTCTCGATCACATTACCACTTACAGCGTTTCACTGGACGGCAGCAAGGTTTTTTGATATCCCTGCCGCAATCGTATTCTTCCACAATGTACTCGTTATGAGTAGATTGAGTGACAGGGTAGTAGTTTTCAATTCTTTTGATGTTTTTATTGACGTTTGTGATATGCGTTGGATGAATTTTTCTGATGGTTTGTTCATTCGTTGTCGTGTTGACAATTTGACGTGTGGGGAAAACAACCGTTTCATCTCCTCCTTGGTTTCCTCTGCGAGGACCAAAGAAAAAGTCATCTAATCGATTTCGGCTCATCTCAACACCCCTTCAAGTTGTCTTTCACTTACACTCTATCGTATGTAAGAAGCGCATTTCGTGACTAGATGCTTGTCTATTTTTAAAAAAAATCCACTATTCATCTCGTTTTCTCTTTCTTTACAAAAGGGCAATTTTAACATATTATACAATATGATATATTGTGGTAGAAGAAATTGTGGCCCATAACCTTCCCACTTATCAAATACGAGGTGAACGATATGATCAATACGACACAACCAATCGAACGAAACAAGCTTGACATTGCACTTGAACTGACTCAATTGCATTTGAATCGATATGAAACGAATCATCCTGATCAGTTGAGTGAGGTTTATGCGAAATATTATGCGCTGCTTGAAGTGCTGGATTTATCTTCTTATGATCAATTGATTGATTTATTGCCCGCTGAGCTAAAACAGACGCTTGAGTAAAAAACCCCTCTATCCACATGGGATAGAGGGGTTTCTTTATACACGTGCTGCCATATCGGTTTCGATTTGCTCTAAGCTTCTTCCTTTTGTTTCAACTAGTACAAAGCGGGTGAACAATAGTCCGATTAAGCAGATGACACCAAATGAGGAGAAAATGACCCCAAAGCTGAACTTATCAGCTAAGATAGGGAAAACGAGTCCAACTGCTAACGATCCCGTCCAGTTAAAGGCAGATGAGATACCTGCTCCGATACCTCTAACAGAAAGCGGGAAGATTTCGCCGATGATGATCCACGTGATCGGTGCCCATGAGAAGGCGTAACACAAGATAAAGCAGCAAAGGGAAATCAATGTCACCCAGTTTAAAATCCCTTCACTAACGCCAAGTGCACCTAATGCCGCTGGTGCAAAGAAGGAAAGTGCCATACCTGTGCCCCCTACGGTGAGAATCGTTCGGCGGTCGAACCTGTCGACAAATTGTAAAAAGATAACGGTTGTCACGACGAAAATGACACCGACAATGACTGTAAAGCCTGCTGCGACCTGCGGCGCAAGGCCTACATTCCGAGCAATACTCGTTGCATAATACACAATGGAATTGGCGCCCTGTATTTGCTGAAGGGTCGCCATCCCAACCCCGATGAAAAGAGCCATTCTGAATTTCTTTTGGAACAATTCACGAATACCAGAGCGTTCTTCTTTCGCGACTTCTAAAATTTCCTGCATTTCTGCTTCGATTTCTTCACGGGAAGAACGCAGTGATCCTAATACCTCCCGTGCTTTATGAGCCATTCCGTGTTTAATTAAATATCTCGGAGATTCAGGGAGCCTCAGCATACCAATATAAAGCACGATAGCAAATAAAGCGGCACTTCCCAGCATCCAGCGCCAGCTGTCTGGAATAGGTTCAAACACAAACGCGACAATATAGCTCAGCAATAGTCCGCTCACAATCATAAGCTGATTGAGCCCAGACAATTTCCCGCGGATTTTAGCAGGAGCAATTTCAGACATGTATGCCGGCACCAAAGATGAGGCTGTTCCTACTGCTGTGCCTAAAAAGATACGTGCAATGGTTAATGAAATCTCTTCTGGTGCGATAGCTGATCCGATAGCTCCGACAAAAAAGATAACGGATGAGACCAAAATAAGCTTTCTGCGGCCAAATTTATCCCCTAAGAGACCGCTTAAAATGGAGCCAATGATGGCCCCGCCCATTAATGAAGAGACAACGATTCCAAGCCATAATGGGCTGAGCTGAAATTCTTCCTGAATATGTCCTTCTGCCCCTGCAATAATTCCAATATCATATCCGAATAAGATGCCTGCAAAGGACCCGAAAAAGAAGATAAATTTGCTTGACACTTTTTTCTCCAAGTGGATGACCCCCTCACTTAATTAACCGCTTTCATTTCTCCCGGTGCTTCTACTGTAAACAGTAGAAGACGTTTCACCCTTCTATAAAACCACATATTCTGCATGAACAAGCTTTGTAAAATGAACAATTTGATCAACCGTTAAATTGAGGGATACGACTGTATGATGACCCCCGCCTTGCTTAATCCATGCTTTGACTCCGTCCTGAAAATTCGGCTTGATTTTCCAGAGCACACGTGCAACCGGTAAATGAGGTGCTGCTTCCTCCGGCTCAAAGGCTTCGACTTCTTGTATGAGCCATTTGAAATGGGTTCCAAAGTCAGCAATGGAAACAACAACACCTTCGCCTGCTTTTCCATCAAACACAAGACGCGCTGGATCTTCCCTGTTTCCGATACCAAGTGGAGATACGACAATCACTGGTTTCGTATGGGCGAGCGCTGGATCTACTTCTAACATATGAGATTGCAGCACCGCTTCCTGTCCAGAGGTCATTTCATACGTGTAGTCCTCCATAAAACCAGTGGATTGATGATGACTCATCACCTTTAATAATCGGTCCAGTGCAGCAGTTTTCCAATCGCCTTCCCCAGCAAAGCCATATCCCTTTGCCATTAGCCGCTGTACCGCAAGTCCTGGCAGCTGTTTCATTCCATGTAAATCTTCAAAGTTTGTCGTAAAGGCATTGTAGCCGCCTTCATCTAAGAAGCGTTTGATGGCAATTTCATAACGCGCTTGCACCTTGACACTTTTTTCCCATTCTTCAACTGAATACGTTCCATAATCCACATCATATTGCGTTAAATACTCCGCAAATAATGCATCTACCTCTGCTTCTTCTACTGCATTTACATATTCGACGAGATCGCCTATTCCAAAGTAATCAACAGTCCACCCTAATTGAATCTGGGCTTCTATTTTATCGCCTTCTGTTACAGCCACGTGGCGCATGTTGTCACCAAACCTAGCTACTTTAATCTGAAAGCTCTCATGATAAGCAGCCGCCACGTCCATCCAATCAGCGATTTGCTGCTGCACATCCGGCTTAGACCAATGACCGGCGACAATTTGATTTTGTTTATTTAAGCGCGCATTGATATAGCCATATTCTCTATCTCCATGGGCAGATTGATGAAGATTCATATAGTCCATGTCGATCGTGTCCCACGGAATCTTCTCATAATACTGTGTGACAAGATGCAAAAGAGGCTTCTGCAAGAGATCGGTTCCGCGTATCCACATTTTTGCCGGTGAAAATGTATGCATCCATGTCATCACGCCGACAACCTCATCGCGATAATTGACTTCTTTCATGAGCTTTGTGATTTGATCCGCGCTGACAGCCAGCTCCTGCAAGATCACTGGGTAAGGAAGTAAACCACTCTCATTTAAGGCATCCGTCATCTTTTGAGCATCTGCTTTTACTTTCTGCAGTGCTTCATTTCCATATAAATGCTGCGATCCAACAATAAACCAGCATTCTTTATGTTGACTTGTTAACATAGAAATCCCTCTTTTCTTTATCTTGAAGGTTTTTGTCCGTAATACGCATGTTCTCCGTGTTTTCTTAAGTAATGTTTATCTAAAATTCGTTGCGGGAGAGGCTCCGCGTATTCGTTTAATTGCTTTGCGAACAGATTCATTTTGGCGACTTCATCTAAAATCACACTGTTTGTGACCGCACTTTTTGCATCTTTTCCCCACGTGAATGGGCCGTGACCTTGAAGCAATACACCCGGCACCGCCATCACATCTAGGTTTCTTTCCTCAAACGTTTCGATGATCAGCCGGCCCGTTTCTACCTCATAACCGCGGTTGACTTCTTCTTCTGTCAGAAATCGAGCACACGGAACAGCGCCGTAAAATGTATCGGCATGTGTTGTGCCCATTGCCTGTAAATCAAGACCTGCCTGCGCCCAAACGGTTGCCCACATGGAATGGCTATGTGATATACCGCCAATTTCCTCAAAGTGTTTGTAAAGAACAGCATGTGTTGCTGTATCTGATGAAGGACTGAATTCCCCTTCCACTACTTCACCGTCAAAGTCGACCACAACCATGTCTTTTGCTGATAATTGGTCATACGCTATACCGCTCGGCTTAATAACAAATAGACCGCTGTCACGATCACACGCACTGACATTGCCCCATGTAAATTTCACAAGTCCGTATTTCGGCAAATCTAAATTTGCTTCAAATACTTCTTCTTTTAAGCGCTCTAGCATACGGTTGTCACTCCTTTCTTTGGCATCAGATGTGCTACTGCCGCTTCTTCAATCGCAAGGCCCTCTTGATAGCGCTTTAAAAATTCGTCAAAGCCTTTGACATCAAGCGGGTCGGGTTCCATGAGCTCTTCTGATGTATGGGCAAACACTTGATGCGTGAGAAATTCAGCCAATGTTTGCTTTTGATGATGGACCATATAGGAAGCAAGGACAGCCATCCCAAACGCACCGCCTTCTCCCGCAGTGGAAACGACTGATACAGGTGTATCAAGCGCTGCGGCCACTATTTTTTGACCAACGAGCGGGGTTTTAAATAACCCCCCATGCCCTAGTAAACGATCAATCACAACCTGTTCATGTTCTTTTAAACGATCCATCCCTATTTTCATTGCACCAAAAGCAGAAAAAAGATGGGTACGCATGAAATTAGCCAGATTAAAGCGGCTTTCAGCTGATCTGACAAAAAGAGGCCTTCCTTCTGGCAATCTTGTAATATTTTCACCAGAATAATAGCCATAGCTTAAGAGTCCGCCGCCATCTCGATCTGCTTCTAACGCCTGCTGCAATAAGGCTTCGTATACCTTTTCTGACGCCACTTGCATACCCAATGCTTCAAATGCCTCTTTGAATATATTCATCCAAGCATTTAAGTCACTTGTACAGTTATTCGCATGAACCATTGCGACTGGCAGTCCGTCTGGCGTTGTGACCATATCCACTTCTGGATACACACCCTTTAGCTCCTGCTCTAGCACAATCATGGCAAAAACAGATGTCCCAACTGAAATGTTCCCTGTCCGTTTTTCTACACTGTTTGTTGCCACCATTCCCGTTCCGGCGTCACCTTCCGGGGGGCAAAATGGAATGCCTGGCTTCAAGTGTTTGCCTTGATCTAAAATGGCTGCTCCTGCTGCCGTTAACACGCCAGCCTCCTCGCCTGCTAAATAAACACGCGGCAGAAGGTGACGCAGCTTCCACGGGTAGCCTTTTTCTACGATCAAGTCTTCAAATTGATGGAGCATTACTTCATTGTAATCCTTCGTTTGTTCATCAATTGGAAACATGCCTGACGCATCACCAATGCCAATAGCCTGCTTTCCGGTTAACAGCCAGTGAATGTACCCTGATAGGGTGGTCATATATTCTAAACGGGAAAGATGTTTTTCCTCCTCTAATATCGCTTGATACAGATGGGCAATGCTCCATCTTTCTGGAATATGAAATTGGAAGACATCCGTCAGTTTTTGACTCGCCTCAATGGTTGTTGCATTCCGCCATGTTCGGAATGGAACGAGGACCTCTCCTGTATGATCACATGCCACATAGCCATGCATCATAGCTGATACTCCAATTGAGCCAATGGTTTGAATGGTCACGCCATACCTTTGCTCGACTTGCTCTTTCATCTCCCGGTACGCCACTTGAAGTCCTGTAATGATATCAATTAAGTTGTACGTCCAAATTCCTTCCTGGAGAGAACTTTCCCATTCAAATGTACCTTGAGCAATTGGCTGAAACGCTTCATCTATTAAAATGGCTTTAATTCGTGTTGAACCAAATTCAATCCCTAAAGATGTCCGTCCTTCTTTTAAGGCTTTGGTCGTCTCTTCATGATCCATTCTGCGTTCACCTCCATAATTGATAGCGGTTTCAATTTTAATTTTCTAGATTCATTGATTCTCTGTGCACATTCACAATATAATATTTGTACGTACATATGTCAATATTAAATATAGTTGTACATACACAATATGACAAAAACCTTCACTTTTCTAAAGCTGAGACGACAGAACGGGAAAGCGCCTGTTTTTGATTCGACAACCATGTTAAAATATGTCCATACAATTTCTTCTCAATCCGAGTAGATGATCAACTGAGAAAGAAGTGAAACGATGAAAAAGAAGTACCAGATCATTATCGATGATATAAAAAGCAAAATACTCACAGGGGATTACCGGATCGGGGAACGTATTCCAACCGAATCAAGCCTGCAGGAGATGTATCAAGTGAGCAGGCATACGGTTCGAAAGGCCATCTTAGAATTGTCGAGCGAAGGGTTTTTACGAAGTGAAAAGGGCTCAGGTACATTTGTGACCAATCAATATCAAGCAAAGCCTGCTGGACATGCACATATGAAAACGATTGGGGTTATCACGACATACATATCCGATTACATTTTCCCTTCTATTATTCGAGGCATTGAAAGCCGATTAAACGAAGAGAACTATTCTTTGTTACTGGCAAGTACGAATAATGATGTGGAACAGGAGAAAAAAGCGCTGGAAATGATGCTGTCATTTGGTGTGGACGGACTCATTGTCGAGCCGACGAAAAGCAATTTATATAATCCGAACATCTCGTACTACCTATCTTTTAAAGAACAGGATGTACCGCTCATTATGATCAATGCCTATTACGAGCAGTTAGAGGTTCCCTTTCTCTGTTTAGATGATGTGAAGTCCAGCTATTTAGCCACAAAAGAGCTGATCACCTCTGGACATCAGCAAATCGGCCTGATCTCAAAAACAGATGACTTACAGGGAAAGTACCGAATGAAGGGATATATTCAAGCGCTCGGTGAAGCCAAGCTTAATTTTCTGCCTGAGCACGTCCTCTTTTTCGATACAGAATCGAAGCAGCATTTGGGAGATGATATCAAAACTTTCTTAATAGAGCATCAGCATGAGCTGACTGCCCTTGTTTGCTATAACGACGAGGTTGGATTAGAAGTTGCCAATGTATGCAGTGACATCGGGCTGTCCATTCCAGAGGATCTCTCCATTATTGGACAGGATAATTCGTATATAGCCCAGAAAAATGCCCATGTGAAGCTGACAACATTGACCCACCCTCAGGAGCAAATGGGCCGGGATGCGGCAGGCTGGATGATTAAAAAAGTTCAAGGAAAAAAGAATCTCCCTCATCAAACCTTTTACGAACCTGAATTGGTTCCAGGTGAAACGATCAAACAAATGAATGCAAGAAAAAAATGAGCCCTTGCCGCAGGAGGCTCATTTTTTATATGATTAGATATCTTCTTTAGGGGCAGGCACTGCGCATACGCCGTCTGCACATGCTGCTTCAAATGCATTGGCAGCCGCTTTCTCAGCTTGAGCTGCTTCTTCTGTCCATGCCGCTTCAAGTGCACGAAGGAAGGTATCGGCTGGCTGTGCACCTGCCACTGAATATTTGCCATTCAATAAGAAAAAAGGAACAGCAGAAACGCCAAGCTGTCTCGCCTCTTTTTCGTCTTTTCGTACATGATCTGCAAAATCTTCGCCGCTTAAAACTTGCTGTACTTCCTTCAGATCAAGACCTGCTTTTTCTGCAATTTCTAAAAGGGTTTGACGATCACCAACATGCTTTCCATCTGTAAAATACGCTTGAAACAGCTCTCCCATGACGAAATCGCCTTTCCCCATTTGACCAGCATATTGCGCCAATCGATGGGCATCAAAGGTGTTTGTCAACACGAGTGGATCAAATTGAAAATCGATTCCTTTCTCTTTGCCGGCCTGCTTCACCTGCTCATTCATCGCCATGGCCTGGCTGCGGCTCATCCCATATTTTTTGACGAGCATATCATGGACATCATAATCGACATCAACGGGTGCATGTGGATCAAGCTCAAAGCTTTTAAACTCGATTTCTACCTGTTCCTTTTGAGGGAATTGTTCAAGCGCTGTTTCTAGTTGTTTTTTTCCTATATAACAAAAAGGACAGGCGATATCTGACCAGATTTGTACTTTCATCTTCATCTTCCTTCCGAGCTTACGCTTTTTCTTTAACGATGTAACAATTATAGTTACATCAAATAGATGATGTCAAGATTCTGCTCTTGATTTAGATAAAAAAAGCCTCTCCTTCTAAGAAAGGAAAGGCTTTGAAAATAGCTATTCTAAATTTGCATGGTGACCGTACATTTTATGTGTATCGATTTCTTTTATTTCCATTAAACGCAAGATGACCGCATCGTATGTCAGAAGAAGCGATTGCTCAAATAGCGAGCCCATTGGCTGAATGGTATGATGGCTTCCTTCCTTTTGATCCTTCGGCGCACCTGACAGTAAAATGACTTCATCCGATAGATCAGCTAGAGGTGAGTCAACTGAAAGCGTGAATGCTGCCACTTTTCCACCAATTGCTTTTGCCTTTTTTGCAAGGATTAGCAAGGTCTCTGTTCGACCAGAGCCGCTCCCCACAATCAAGAGATCTTCTTCTGTAAAGGAAGGAGTATTGGTCTCTCCGATCACATAAGCCTTGACGCCAATATGTGTGAGTCTCATGGCAAATGATTTTCCCATCAAACCAGATCTGCCAGCACCTGCCACAAAGACCTTTCGTGCAGCTAAAATGCTTGAGACAAGCCGCTCCGCTTGTTCGTCTTGAATAGCGGGGGAATGCTCAGAAAGCTCATTCAAAATGGCTTTCACATAGTCACTGGTCTTCATGATTGTGCGATCAGCTGCTTCATTTGTGCAGCCACTTCTGCTTTATTGTCCTGGCTTGCGATACCGCCGCCGACAATGATCAAATCAGGATTTAATTTCACGACTTCAGGTAACGTATCAAGCTTAATCCCGCCTGCAATGGCTGTTTTCGCTTGTTTGACAACTTGTTTAATGGTCATAAGATCAGCAAATGAGTTTTGACCAACCGCTTGCAGATCATAGCCTGTGTGCACACAAATATAATCGACACCAAGCTCATCCAGCTCTTTTGCCCGGCCCGCGATATCTTTGATGCCAATCATATCAACTAAAATTTGTTTCCCTCTTGCTTTCGCTTCCTTCACCGCTCCTTGAATGGACATATCTTCTGCTGCTGCAAGAATGGTGACGATATCCGCTCCAGCTTCAGATGCCTGCTGCACTTCATAGCCGGCAGCATCCATAATTTTCAGATCAGCGAGTACACGTAAATTCGGAAAAGCCTGTTTGACTTCTTTTACAGCACGCAAGCCTTCGTTGATCACAACAGGTGTTCCAATTTCGACTACATCGATCGATCCTTCTACTTCTTTAATCAGCTCAATCGCTTCTGGTATATTCACTAAATCTAATGCTAATTGTAATTTCATGAACGTTCACTCCTATTTTTTCATCTCATCTTCAAGAGCTCTGCGAATGATGCTTCTTGAACGATGAAATGAGTATAACAACAGGATGGCAGCAATCCAAGTACGCACTTTTTTTTTACATACTATACTTTTTCGCATATGGTCACAAAAAAGATACTGTCTTTCGACCAGTATCTTTTGCACTTTCTATTTATCATCCTTTAAAAAATTGCTATCGAGATATTGTTTTCCCCAATCATACATCGCCTCTAAAATCGGCATTAAGCTTTCTCCTAGTTCTGTGAGCGAATACTCAACCTTTGGCGGAACGACAGGATAAACCTCCCGATGCACAATGTGATCTTCCTCTAATTCTCTTAACTGATTGACAAGCATTCTTTGCGTAATCCCAGGCATTAACGATTTTAGCTCACCAAACCGTTTTGTCCCTTCTCTGCCAAGGTGCCATAAAATCAGCATTTTCCACTTACCGCCGATAATATTCAGCGTCAGCTCTTTTTCGCAATTGAACACTTTATTTTCCATACGTGATGACAACGACATACACTCCTTTGGTACAAACCATTTTACGCTTTATCATATACTGCGGCAAATTAGATTGTCGAGCATACGGTCTTCGTTATTGATTCTGTTTATTCACAAAAGACATGACAGCCTTTGTCATTTCTTGCGCTTCTTTTGGAGCCCTGTCTGATCCAAACCATTTATTCAAGTCACTGTGGCTCAGCGAATGAACTCGAAAAACAAACCGCGAGCCTTTATCATGATTCAGTTTTTCTGCAAATCGGTACACCTCTGGATTTTCCCAGCCTGTGACTAAATAAACAGGCGGTACATTCGCTTGATTCATATAAGTGACAGGTGATGCCTTTGTCCAGTTCTTCTCCTGTTTGCCAAACACCTTTTTGTACGATGGTATGGCTTGTATAAATTGATTGATGTTTAACGGTCCATCTAAAATCACGATGGAATTGATCGTTTTTGGCGACAATCCAACACGTTTTAAATAAGTTGAATCTGTGGCCACCAATGCCGTTAAATGACCGCCTGCCGAATGTCCCATCATGTTGATTTTTGATGAATCGATTTGATATTCACCTGCATGATCCTTGACCCATTTAATGGCGTTTGCCGTATCATCTGCCATCTGCTCATAGTTGGCATCAGGGTGAAGCCTGTAATTCATCGAAACAAACACATACCCTTGACCCGTAAAATAATCAGCCTTTGAAGCGACTCTATTCTTATCGCCGCCTGTCCAGCCGCCGCCATGGAGATAGATCATGACTGGATGCTTCTTCTTTTTGTCTTCTTTGCCCTTCGGCATGTACATATCGAGTGTTTGCTGTTTGTTTTGTGTGTCTGCATAATGGATGTTCGTCGTCGGCTTAGGCTGGTTGAAGCGGAACACAAAGAATGCGCATACCAATAAGCCAGCGATGACTGCCGCAAATAAAAACCATTTCATCATTCGATTCAATGTCATTGCACCTTTCTATGTTGGGATGGAGAAGCATGATTGACACATATGTAGGTAGACTAGCACGATTCATTTGATACGACTTGTATGACTTGAACCGTTTGACAATAAAATGAAAATAATCTTCTTCATAGTCTTCTACGAAATAATTGATGTTTTCCCAGCCTCTATTCAAAGGCTCAATATTTAAATATAGACTAGAATCGTTTGTTAAGTCCGAATCTTTGATTTGAACAGAAGATACATTGGTGAATTTTAGATGGATTTCTGCTTTATGGGTCGCAGATTCGTATGAGATTTACAGGACAATACAGTTGATCAAGTCGTAATGTTCATTATACTCTTTAAAGTAGTGAAATTCATTGATTTGCTTTAGATGGTTGATATCGAAATCAGGGATTTGTTTCTGGATTTTTTCATCTAAAAACCATGTCATCGTTTGTCCTCCAAGAGGTTATTGTATAAGTGCAATCATTCGTTTTCTCGTTTCTTCATGGTATTGAACATAGGAATGCAATAAAGGATACGATTCAAGGATATGTTGATACGATTTGATTTGGGGATATTGCTCTTCAAATGACTGACGTAGCACGTTTAACTGTTTTTTCGGTATTCGTTTATGATCGATCAAATAACTCAAGCTGCCTGCAACAAGTGAAAAAAACATATAAAAATCATCTGAGTACATACCAGTTTCTTCTTCAAAAGAGACGATCTCATCTGGATAAGCTGAATCTAATAAGTATTGATAACGTTGTTTTAAATCATCGAATAAACCTTGTTTATCCCGGCTGATTTTCATGGACTTTCCCCTTTCTCTTAATGTTTTTAATCATTCACTCTCCTAACGTATTTTTCAGAATGAACTCTATTCTTATCATGTCACGGAGTTTGTAAATATTCTTCAAATGAAATAAAGTCCGCTTTTTTTCGAAATTCGCTTAAGATTTTCTGATCTCCTGTAAAAATAACATCTGTCGAATCAAAAAATCCGATTTCAAACACAGCTTGAGGAATAACGGGTGTATAATTCACGTTCCAATATTGTTCGTTATCTTCAATTTGAGGTATTGAGTTGATATTCAAATGATGTACATGACGAGGCAATGCGGTCAAAACGGCGAAAATAAAAGAATAAGAATAGTCATTTAAGAACTTTTTGAAATGTTCACCCTTCAGAAATAAAAAATCCGTATAATTCGGCATTACTTCTGAATGGGATTGATTTTTCCGATCATGAAGCATTGTGAGTGTCACATCACTTATGACCCAATGATACTCTTCTACGTTTAAATTGATTTTCTTTATTAATTCATTTGCTTCGAATAAATTTTTCTCTTTTGCTAATACGATTCTCATTACTTGCTCCACCTCATCAATTTAAAACACAAGACTAATTTAAAAATATATTACAGTATCAAAATATGACCATAATTTCCAGCAAGGTAATCACTTGGTGTGAGGTTTAACGGGATTTTCACCCAGTGATAATAACCAAAATCACGATAATAATCATCCATAGTCTTCTGCTCATCTAATACAGCCATGAGTATATAGTCATCATGATGATTTCCCAGCTATCGTCTGATAACAACCAATGGAATTCTTCGAATAAATAATGAGGTGTTTTCGTTTTCAACACTTGATCAGGGAATGTCTTTGTACTGTGAACGAGCGAATGAACAAACGATAGAACATGTTCAAATTCTTTTGGATTGGATATAAACAATTGTTTCACTTTATGCTCCTTTCATATCTACGGATAGGTCTATCATCAGCCACTAATACTCCATTTCAACGCTTGTAACATGACGCATAATGAGATAGCATTTGAGTGTAATAGTCATTGAATGTTTTTTGATCCTTCAATAATCCTTCAAGCCAATTTGTTAAAACAGGATGATCCATTGGTTTCCATCCTTCTTTCAATAACCTATTTTTCACAGAATCTTTTGTTGATACCAACCCTATGATACAAATATTCATATCTCTATCTGCCCAAATCGCCCACTGCAACGAATGCGATAGCCAGACCACTATGTTTGAATTCGTTATGATATCATCTGCTAAAGACCCTTTTGGGTGCATCCATAGTGCATTTACATAACCCTCACCTGAAATGTTCACACTCGCTTTCAGCCAATTAAAATAACCAAATTCCTTCAAATAATATTCGGTTGGATCTGGTTGAAGGACTGCAGTCAAAAATTCTCTATCTTGTGTAACAGTTGATAACTCTTTAATGGTTGGTAAAATATCATCACTCAATGCCCAATCAAACTCTTGAAACAAAAAACAATCAAATGTCTTACGGAAGACTTGTTGTGGTAGCTCTTTATTTGTGTGAAACACATGGTCTACTAAATTCTGATAGAATTTGAATTCTTTTTCTGAACGAATAAATAAGTCTTCAAGCCGTTTCAAACAACTACCTCCACTCTTGTCGAACTAGTAGTTTCTTAATTCTTCCTCTATATCTTCTTTTAATGTTTGAATTTCAATTGAAACCGAATCATTTCGATTATAGAAAATGGACGGATTGATTCCATCTGCTATCATTCCCGGCAGCCACTCTTCTAAAGAATCGTCTATATCAATCATTTCTGGCATAGATTTTCCCCATTGTTCAATGCACAATAAGCGGCATTGGAGTCTTCGTCTTCATTTGAAACCCTTCAAACATCATTTCCGGCTCTCCAAATTGTTGCATATATTGATAAGGATTGAATTCTTCTATTAAACTTTGCCATGTCTTCTTCATAAAAGAACGACCTGATGAATCAACTTTTATCGCCATGCCATCAATCTTTAGTAAATCCGTAGTAACTTGTACAAACGCGTTTATTTCTTCTAAGGATTCAGTCATCCCAATGATATACAAGCATGTTTGATGCGTATCTATTTGTTTAAGTTCTTCTGAATTGAATTGTTCATTTGGAAAGAAAGTCTCGCTTAATTGATCAATATGATCCACTACTTCAAGTTCGTAATCAGTTCCAGTTCGTTTATGTATGATTCGATCATTCACGAATATATAATCATTCAATTCTTCAAGTTCTTTTAAATGATGTGACCAAAATCCTGGAATTGCGATGACTGTTTCAGGCATAACATTCACTCCTTTTAATAGATGGGGGCTTAACCATAAGAATATAGTAAGCTGATATATAGGAGCTATTGGTACTTTTCTATCCAATCATTCAAATCATCTACACAATGCAAGTAAGAATTAGGTGAATCTTTCAAATCAATTCCACTCAAAAGAATCAGCATATCCCAAACTTGATCATCGTCTATTTCTGAATCGTCTGCAGAAACGTAAATTTCAGCCCAATCAGATACTTGTTCTCTTGTGATCGTCCCCTTCAAGACTTGTCTTATTTTATTTAAACAGTCTAGCATTTTGGGTTCATCCATTCATTACACCATTCCTTTCTTAAAACTCACTTCACGTTGTAAACTGCCTATATTTCATATTTGATAATATCCTCCATTGACATACCTTTAAAATATAAAGAAAGAATGTTCGTAATAGTGTATTCGCCATATATACCAATCGGGTTAAATATAGTCTTAGCCGTTTTTGGATCAGCAACCTCTAAGTCCATTACAGGTGCAGTTGAACCTTCTTTCCCCTCGCTTACGTAATAATTTTCATCTCTATATGTCACGAATTTCAGATTTTGAAGATCCTCTTCTTTTATAAAGTCTTTATTTATTTTTGTGATGACTTTCCATGAACCACTTAAAAAGCCTGTCAAACCTGTACTTGCAACAAATAGCTCATTCTCCTTTTTCATCAATTGTTTTAATTCTCTTTTTTCTATTCTTTCATCAACAAACAAATCATAGTATTGGATTAAAATTTCATCATATTGATTTTTTCCCTCACCTGAAATGATCAAAGCATAGCTCAATTTTCCAACTTCTTTTAATGGGAGTTCAATAATAGCTCCTGGTTCAATGTCACTTAAAGTTTTTGCTTTTTTAGTTGTTACTTTAATATCCGTTACTTCTTTCTCATTTAAATCATCAAAATAGTGACTGCCTCCATTGTTTAAGACCGTCATGATTGTCAAAAGCATCTCATCAATCGTTGGCTTTCTTTCCAAATGTTCCTCAGTCATTTCATAAAATTGTTCGATCGCTTCTTCAAAAATATCTAGTCCGTCATCACCAATCATGATGTTCTTTTTCTTATGTTCTTCTTCCCAAAAGCCCATTTAAAATACACTCCTTATATATTGCGTTCTTGATTTCATCAAGTGTTATGTATGTTATTCTCATTTTGCTTTATCATGATAAACGTATACTTGTATAAACTGTTTTATGTGCACGTTTGAAAAGTGCCACTTCATGATCCGTTAACCATTTAAGCTCTCTCATATGATACGAAATATCTTCTAAGTAGGTATCGGTTTCAGCAATTAATTTTTTATCTAAGATATTTCTTTTATTGTCTGCAACTACAAGATAAAGAGTAAACTGCTTTAAATCTAATTCAATCAGAGTATATGCTTTCTTTGTTTTATCAGGACTTAATTTTCTTTGTTTTCCTTTTATCTCTGCTTTATATTCCTTTTCTTTCATTTTTTGAAATGCCGCTTTGACTTGCTGACTGTCCCAATTTTTCAGTTCACACAGATAGAGCATCGCTTTTTCCAAAGTGTCAGCTAAGATCTTTTTCTTATTTGTTGCATTTTCAAATTCACTGTAACGGAAGGGTACTTCCAGCTCGTACGTATTTTTTAAAAATAAGATGTCTGGTTCATCTTTTGAAGTACTAATTAATTTGAAGTCTTTAAAAGAGCCACATATCAAAACAATGGCCTCACAATCTTTTGTTTGAAATTTCTTTTCTAATTCGTATAAAAACATTTCAGTCATACAAAGGGATTGGCTGGCTAAGTTCCCACGATCATCATCTGACATTAATTGTATATTTTTCAAATACACTCCTTATAAGCCTCCTAATAAGATTTTATTCATCATGGCTTTGAATGGTTTGCTCATTCTTTTTCCTTTACTTGCTTTCTTTACTGCAAATGCTCTACCTTATCTTGTTCCTATCTAAGCACCATTTCTCTCCCTTTTAGACCGGTTGAAAAAATCCTAGCTGCTTAGGGGTTTGAAGAATTTCTGTTGCTTCTTTATACAATTCATCAATTAATGGTATAATCATTCCCCGCAAATCTGATTCATTTTCAAATACTCTTAAATATCCTTTTTTGCTCACGAGATTATTCGATACACAAATCCAAATATCGAGATGGTCTATACAATAACCTTGATCACCTTCTTCACCATCATGAAACTCTTCGCCATTTAGATAATCTACTGAAAAATATATGGATGAATGAATGATAACCTGCTGTAAAACAATCTGAGACTTGAATTTCTCTCCCTCTAGATTTTTTTTCCATATACGAATCGTCCAAATTCAGCATTGATCGTTAAACCTAAATCCTTAAATTTTGCTTGTTTTTCTTTCACTAGATTCAGTGCGGTATTTGTTATTTCTTTTTCGATATCTGCGATAGATTCTTTGGTCATCGTGTTTAATTTAACTTTCTTCAATTTTTTCACCTCAATTACTGTAGAAACTCAAATGATCTTTAAAGCAAACAAACCTCCACTTATCAAGTAGGAGGTTGTTTGCTAAACGATAGAAAGCTATATTGATTACTTTTTGAATACTACTATTCCATAAGGATTATAAAACAAATCATCTTTATCTGCTGACCTTCATGATAGATGCCTATATTTCATATTTGATAATATCCTCCATTGACATACCTTTAAAATATAAAGTAAGAATACTTTCAATAATGTATTCGCCATGTATACCAATCGGGTTAAATATAGTCTTAGCCGTTTTTGGATCAGCAACCTCTAAGTCCATTACAGGTGCAGTTGAACCTTCTTTCCCCTCGCTTACGTAATAATTTTCATCTCTATATGTCACGAATTTCAGATTTTGAAGATCCTCTTCTTTTATAAAGTCTTTATTTATTTTTGTGATGACTTTCCATGAACCACTTAAAAAGCCTGTCAAACCTGTACTTGCAACAAATAGTCCCTTCTCTTTTTTAATCAATTTTCTTAACTCACTTTTTTCCATTCTTTCATCAACAAACAAATCATAGTATTTGATTAAAATATCATCATATTGGTTTTTCCCCTCACCTGAAACGATCAAAGCATAGCTTAATTTTCCAACTTCTTTTAATGGGAGTTCAATAATAGCTCCTGGTTCTACTTTACCTAAAGTTTTTGCTTTTTTAGTTGTTACTTTAATATCCGTTACTTCTTTCTCATTTAAATCATCAAAATACTGACTGCTTCCATTGTTTAAGACCGTCATGATTGTCAAAAGCATCTCATCAATCATTGGCTTTCTCTCCAAATGTTCCTCAGTCATTTCATAGAATTGTTCGATCGCTTCTTCAAAAATATCTAAACCGTCATCACCAATCATGATTTTTTTTTTCTTATGTTCTTCTTCCCAAAAACCCATTTTGAAAGCACACTCCTTATTTATGTTTTCTTGATTTCGACATGTAATATTTATACTTTTTATTCTTTTTACTAATTGGTCTTATTTTATTTCGAAGCTTTTTCTTTCCACCATGTTTTAGATACAAACGATGCTCTAACCCTCTTGCTTCAGCATAGGATAAACCCTCTTTTTCTGGAGTAAGAGTAGCATCACCATGTTTCTTTTTATGCGCAGCTCTTCTTTTCTTAACATTTTTTGTTCTTCCTACATAAACGACCTTTTTACCTTTTCTTAAAGTATATACAGAATGTGCACCTTTTAATATTCGACTCGCACCTTTAAATATCTTCCCAGGTCCAAAGTTCGAAGCTGCTGCTAAAGCTGCGCCTTTCCAGCCCTTGCCTGATTTATAAGCTTTGTATCCATCATATACCGCAAATCCTGCATTGACAACAAACCATACCCAATGGCCGTCTGGATCGACATTCATGACCGGGTTGTTGTTTCCATAGGTATATCCGTTTTGATCTAGTGCATCTCCATCGCTTCCTGGATCTGGATCTAGTGATAGGAATACTCCGTTTCTCGGTTCATAGTAGCGAGCGATTAAATAGTAAAGTCCTGTTTCTTCGTCGAAGCGGTACCCAGCATAGCGGTATGGGTTTCCTTTTACTTCTTCATCTTCTTTTACCTTTGTTGGAACACCCCATGTATCGTATTCGTACTCAGCAACGATTTTTCCTGCACTATTTGTCATGGCTATGACATCACCGTGTGCATTGTAGTGATAGAAATATTTTTTCCCGTTTTGTGTGAATGCAAGTAGTTGTCCACTCTCACCGTATGTGTATGCTTTTGTGACTTCGTTGTCTCCATCTGTTTCGTATAAAACATTCAGGCTGTCGCCGTCATAAAAGTAATTGGTGACTTTTCCATTCACTGTTTTTTGAATTCTATATCCACGCTCATCATATTTGTAAGTGACAAATGGCTTGTCTTCCCCTTTTTTCGTGATGGCCGTAATGTTATCTTCAGCATCCCATTCATAAAGGAATTGTCCGTCAGACGTTCGGTTGCCATTTTTGTCATATGTCAAAGTCTCATCATTTACCTTTGTCAGTTGGTTCATGATGTTGAATGATGCGTTGATTGTTTTTTTAGTGCCATTTTTTTCTGTCGTGACTGTTTTTCTGTTCCCAAACCCATCATATGTGTACTCAATGACCGTGCCATCTGGATGAGCTTCTTTGATCAATTGATCTAATTTTCCATATTCATAACGAATCTTCCCGTTGCTTCCTTGATCAACCGTTATTCTGTTTCCATTTTGATCATATTCGTAAGCTTCGTTTAAGATTGTCGTGCCTTGGCTTGTTCCAATGTGCAAATCATTGATTAAATTGCGCTCATCATAAGCAAAGCTAGCACCACTGCCGTTACCTGTAATAAAGGACTGGACATTTCCGTTTTCATCATAATCAAACGAATACGTAGAACTCGAATCCTTCATCTGCGTCATTTGATCAAGCTTATTGTAACTGAATTGGTTCGTTCCTTTTTGATTTCCGTGTGTCCACTCAAAGGATTTCAGTTTATCTGAATTGGTTGGATACGTCCAAGTTTGGCTACTGCCACGCTCTGTTAACTTTGTGATGCGGTTTTGTTGGTCAAATGTTCGATTTTTGGTTGTGTTTTGTTCTTTGTTGACAACCGTTGTTTCGTTCCCATTTTTATCATAGCTAAAGTTATATTTTTCTGTTCCATTGTATGACTTTGATTTCACTCGGTCTGTTCCATCATACGTGAGAGACACTTCATGTCCATTAGCAGAAATGGTTTTGATTAAGTTGCTATTCGCATCATATTCACTTTTTAACACATTTCCTAATGGATCAATGGTTTTTGTCAATTTGCCCATCAGGTCGTATTCAAATTGATACGTCTGATCTGACTCTGCACGAATGGTTTTCGACCGTTCATTACCTTCTTTATCGTAAGTTCTCACAATGGATGTCCCGTTAGATAAAGTGATTTTCTTCAGCTGATCGGCCTGGTCATATTCGAATGTTGTTTTTTCGCCTTTCGCGTCGGTTTCAGAAAGTTTTTTGCCTGTTTCGTCGAAGGCAGATTGAGATGAGTAACCAAGTTCATCCTCTTCTTTAACAGCATAGTTGCCTTTCTCGTCGTATGTGGTTTTCGTTAACAGACTACCTTCTACTAGACGGATATCATCAAACCAAACCGTTCCAGTCGCGCTTTTTTGGAAAACAATCTGAACGTCGACTTTTTTCAATGGTTTTGTTTTTGGTATGACAACCGCTGCTCGGTTCCACTCTTGTGTACCGGTTGGGAATTTCGCATTAAACGTTCCTGTTGTGCCATCTGTATACGTAACGGACGCTTGAAGTGAGTAGTCATTTTCATTTGAGGCTTTGACATTTTCAGCCTTAGACATCCCAGTCAATGTGACATACACAGATTGATTATTCGCACTTTGTTCAATCGGTACAGATTGTTTATAGATGACATTCGCTTGAGATGAAGAGGTTCTGGTCATTTTTAACGAAACGTCATCGTTAAAGCCTTCTTCATTATCTAATGAACCACCTGTTCCGCTCCAGCTTGTTGTTTTATCGGTAAAGGAATTATTTTTGACTGGATTATAACTTGATGAAACTTCGCCTTTTTCTAGCTGAATCTCATCGAACCAGGCTTTTCCTTTTCCAGCCTTATCTCGATGATCCACTTCCATATAGATCACAGCTTTGCCTGCATGAGATGGCGTCGTGAACGTGACTTGGCGTTTTGTCCAATCGTTTTTGCCTGATAATGTGCTGTAGCCGTTGCTGATCCATTGAATTCGCTTGTTGTTTGTATCTCTTAAATCGATGTTAAAAAATGCTCTTGCTTTCGTTAGCTCTGTCTTTATTTTTCCACTCAGTGTATACGTCGTATTTGGCTCTAGTACCACTTCTTGAGTAGCAGAAGAATAGCCAAGTTCGGTTCCTTCAGTTGTCGATTGTGAACTGATCTCTAACACTCGACTGCCAGATAACGCACCACTTTTTCCAGCTGTTTGCGCTAATTTCCCGTCATCCTTAGATGAGGTAAGCTTCCAGCCAGTTAGCGTATCTTCAAAACTGCCATTTTTTAATATACTCGCGCCTGCAGCAAGTTCTTTACTCGTTTGTACCAAATTCCCGTACGAGTCATAAATACTTGCTGAAGACATATTTCCACTTTGATCCGTTTCAGATACAGCATCTAATCCATCATAGGCGATATCTGTGATATCTCCTTCTGTATCTTTCACTTTAGTGACATCATTATTTTTGTTATATTCGTAGGTTTCAGTGCCATAAGCATCTTTTGCCTGAATGACGTTGCCATTTTTGTCATACGAATAGCTTTCTGTAGCTTTTCCTTTCTCTACATCATTTGGGTCAGTTTCTTCTACGATTTGATTGCCTTCATATTTCGTTTTAGTGGTGATTTTAAGCCCTTCCGCATCATCTACAACTTGAATTGGATTGGCTGCTTCGTTATACGTATACTGTATTTTTCGCCCGTTTGGCTGCGTTAGCATGAGTGTCTTTTTAGATAAATCATATGCATACTCAAAGGTTTCTTTTTTTGCATTGATTGCCTTGACTAAACGATGATTTTCATATTGATATTCTGTAAAAACAGGCTGATCTTTTGTACTGTTTTGAGAGAATTGTTTAATCAATCTGCCTTCTTTATCGTATTCATATGAGATACTTGTTCCATCTGAATCAATGACTTTCGTTAGTAAACCTGCATCATACTCATATGAAAGCTTTTTCCCTTTTGGTCCTTGAACCGAAATGATATGACCATCTTCATCATAATCCATTGTTATTTTTCGGCCAGATGCATCTTCCATTGAAGTGAGCTGATTGTTTTCGTTATATTTGTATGTCGTTGTATTTTTATGTCCATCTACAACCTTGGTGATCTTCCCACCGTTTTTACTAAAGTGCGCAAAGGTTTGATCCTTCGTTTTTAACATGTATTCATCTTTTGATTCCGTTAATTCAAGGAAAATACCTGTTGGTGGTTGATACGTACCATCTGCTTTTTTTGTAAAAACATGAGTTGTGGCATCTTCATCAAGATAGATGACACCTTCTTTTGTTGGCGTGATACTCGTTTCTACATCTGCGTACCACCCTTGACCAAACAGGTGGTCAGCTGCATCTAAACTATTGTAGGTTCGACCCATTCCAAGTCCTGGTCCTCTTCCATCAATCGACATTTCTTCTTCACTGACAATCACATTCCCAGTTGCACCATTAAGCTGACCGTCTGGTATATCAATAATCGACCAGTAATCCTCTGTTCCAAGGAATTCGGCCCCTTCATGGAATGTCGGGTTAAAGGCTGGTGTCGGAATCGTTTCTCCATTTGCATCGTAGGCGGAAAGGGTAAAGGAGTAGTTCTTGCGTCCTTTATAATTTCCATTTGCATTTTCATATACTGGTGATGGGTCTAGCGCTAATTCTCCACCCTTTCCATCTGTATGAAGCACATATTTCCCACTTTTAACTTCAGTAGGAGTCGGCCAAATATTCTTGTTTTGTGTTGTCCAATGATCGACATCACCCACATCAAATGATTGATATGCCTTACCATTATAGATGTTAATTTTATATCCTTTTGCATTTTTCACTTTGTCCCAATGTAAATTGATATAACCTGTTTGGCTCTCTTTTGTATTGGTATAAGCATAACCAGATAAAGCTTTCGGTCTAGATAAATCAGGTAAAGTTGGTCCAGCTGGCGGTGAAGCAATAGCTTCTCCATCTTTATTATAGGCAATCACTCTGAAGGAATAATGTTTTTGAGCCGCATCTCCTCCAGCATTTTTGTAAGTCGCACCAGGATGAATTGGA
Source organism: Bacillus sp. LNXM65 (assembly GCF_002998575.1). NCBI lineage: Bacteria > Bacillati > Bacillota > Bacilli > Caryophanales > Bacillaceae > Bacillus > Bacillus sp. LNXM65. Next base: position 39,814 of record NZ_PVRB01000011.1, read on the forward strand.
AGCTCTGCCCCTTTTTCATCTTGGAGGTGCAATGCATATTTACCTGCTTTGATCTCAGCAGCTGTCGGCCATACTTTTTTCCCTTTTGTTGACCATGAAGTTTGATTCCCAAGATCCAACGTCTCATAGCTTTTCCCATTAAACATTTGTATTTTATAACCGGTCGCACCGGAAACTGAATTCCAAGAAAGATCAAAGTAACCTGTTGCATTATTATTATTGAATCCTTTTGTACTAGGTGCTTTCGCTCTAGCCACATTCGGCATGACAGGTTTTACTTTTGCTGACATTGCGCCTTCACCTTGGTCAAAAATCGCACTTACAGCTACCCAATAATTTTTACTTGTTGCATAATTGCCACCTGAGTTTTTGTAAACTGGGGAAGGATCAACTGCTAATTCAGTTCCACCTTTTCCGTCTAAATGAAGTTTATATTTTTTAGCTGCAATCTCGCTTGCTGTTGGCCATATATTCTTTCCTTTTGTACTCCATGATGCCACATTTCCAACTGAAATGGCTTCATACTCTTTTCCGTTGTATAACCACACTTTGTAGCCTTTTGCACCAGCTACCTTTTTCCAACTTAAATTGAAGTAGCCTGTACCATTTCCATTACTAAAACCTTTTACAGTTGGTGCATTTGCTTGTGGAATGGTATACGTTACTTCAATGACTGGTTTATTGGTAGAGTTTGTTGATGAGATTATTTTTTTCCAATGGTCTTGCCCATTTCCATTTGCATGTAATTTAAAGCCATAGTTAGCTGTTCCGCTATTCCAAGCTTTGATGGTTGAAGTCACATCATAGCTCGCCCATTGTCCTTTATATACATTGGCTTTGCCGATGTTTTTGGAGCTTGGTTTATTGTTCCACGTTAGTTTTGTATGATCATAGTTGGCATTCACTGTATCCAGCCAAAGACCAGTAGCCTTCGTCCCGTAATATGAATGAGCAACATATGTTTTGAGCGTCGCTTTCGTTACATTCATATTTTGAATCGGTTTGAATGAGTTAAACTTCATGAACGCATAGTTTGTACCAGTTGTTTTATCGTAATAACCTGTTTTGAGTACATAACTTTTAAGTTTAGCGTCCCATTTTTGCGTAGAGGATGAATAATTTGTTGTTGGGTACTTACTCATGATAAATGTGTCTGCTGATACAGATAAAGAAGTCGAAGGATCGATAGACACAGGATAAACTCGTTCAGGATCTTTGAGCCATTTTTCATCTGCTGTCACATGAAGTAAATAGCCATCGTCTTCTTTTTCTAATTTAAAGCTCACATCTTCTGAGCGAGCCACTTCACCTGACTTTTCATCTAAATTAGAATCAGTCATAAACGGTTTCGGGACTTGAAAAATGGTCCGTTTTTTCTGATCGTAAAATGTAATAGAACCGTCTTCCTCAATTTCCCCAGTTAGATCTGTCTTTATTTTAAATGTAAATGAATTGTAGCCATCATATTGATTGAGTACAATATCTTCCTTGATGTTTTCATTAAAGGTGAATGATTGTAAATCTATATTTGGAAATACCTCTTCATATGTAAGCTCGTTGGTGTTCTCTTTAAATTGTGCAGAGGTATCTTTGGAATTGATTTCTGATTTGTTTTTCCCTGAAGCTTTTAAAATTGAAAATTCAATTTGATGCTTCTTGTGTTCAAATGTCGCATATAGTCCTTGTTTCATTTGCTTTTGAAAAGTAGTTTCTAATTTCGCATTTTCTGTTTCTATTTCTTTTTTCGAGATCGTCTTTAATTCTGGAGAGATGTCCTCCCACTCAGCATCTGGGGCCTCTTTTATATGAATTGGATCAGGATATACCTCTTGTGTAAATACACCCTCTCCTTCATAAAAAAGCTTGCTGTTTTCTGTTCTTTCTGAAAGAACTTCTCCGTCTTTTCCAATTTCTTCTTCGTCAATGCCTGCCATTTCAAGGGCTTTTGAATCATCTAATTCTTCTAAGCGGTTATGACTTGATTTTGTATTTTCGTCATGTTCTTCTGCAAAAATATCAGAAGGAAACATTGATAAAAGCATCACAAAGGCTAATAGTGCTGCGATATTCCTTTTCCATTTTACTTTCCTTTTTAGATTCATATTAATCTCCTTATCATATATTTGTAACATTTGTAACATTACGCCATATATAATAATATATTTGAAATGATACTTCAATATATTTCTATAAATATATCATCCTTTCAAACTAACCCATATATCATCAACTTATCAATATATCCCCTTTTTCATATAAAAAAGCACCCTAAACGGATGCTTCAATCAAATGATATTTTTTCAAAATGCGATAGGTGATTTCTTTTGCTTCTATTCCGGTGCCTTCGATATTTGTGGCGAAGATGTAGGTTTTGTTTTCATGTTTGATGAAGCCTACGTACCAGCCAATGCCTGAGCCGGAGCCTGTTTTTCCGTATAGGGTGGTGTGTTTCTCTTCTTCTTGTACCATCATTCGTTTGACCGTTCTCATGGTGTTTAGGTCAAATGGGAGAGTTTCTTCATATAGCTGTTTGAGGAAACGAACTTGTTCAACTGGAGAAATTCGCAACGTACTGCTTAACCAAAATTGATCGATTCCGCCAGATATGTCTTCGTTCCCATAATGAATGTCTTTCACCCAACGACTCATGCGTTCTTCCCCGATGTCATGCGCCATGGCTTGATAGTACCAGACGACTGAATCTCTCATGCCAGATCCTAGTGTATGATCCCTATTCCAGCGGTCAATCTCTCTTTTCACTCCGTCCCAATATTTGATGTCATATTCATCTCTCACTGCGCCTGTTTGGAGTCCGATTAAGGCATTTGCTACCTTAAATGTCGATTGAGGTGCAAAGCGCTCTTTCGCTCTTTTTTTGTTATACACCCAGGGCGACTTTTCTTTTACTTCTTGAATCACAAATGTGCCTTCTCGGTCTTTCAAGAATTCATCTACTGACCATGCTAGTGATGCTCCTTCAGTTGATGAAGGCTGGCTTATACAAAGTGCCATCAGCATCATGCCAGTAAACAGCCATTTTATATACTTTTTCTTCAAAACAATCGCTCCTTTTCCCATGATTCCATTGATTGTAGCATGTTGAGCGATGAGATATAAGGTACGCTTGTCCTCTTTTCTTTCAAACAAAAAAAGCCGGTTCATCCGGCTTTTTGCTGTATATTAGCTTTCTTTTTTCTCTTCAATGGCTTGCTTCGCGATTTTTGAAATCGTCATATCGTCCATTGGCGGGTTATGGAGCCCGGCACGAATATCTCGATAGTAACGCTGCAGTGGACAGTCAAGGCTTAAGCTTTTTGCACCGACTAAACGCATGGCTTTATCAACAACTTGCAGACTGTGATTGACGACTGTATGTTTCACAGCGCCGAATTCATTGGTTAACAGCTCTCTTTTCTCCGGCTTTTCATACAATGTGGTCGTTGAGTAGATGACGTGGCGTGCTTGCTTTAATAGTAAGTCAATTTCACCAATAAGTGTTTGGACATTTGGCAGATCACTAATCGTTCCGCTGATACTGTTCGGTGAATGGGTGATGGCATACTGAACAGCATAGTCTCTTGCCGCTTGCGCAATCCCTAAATAGCAGGAAGGAATGTGTGCAATCCAAGGATTTAGCGTACCACCCCGCGGCCCTTTTTGCACTTCAACAAGCATGTCATCTGAGACCTTAACCTGATCTAAGATTAAATCATGGCTTTCTGTTCCTCTCATGCCCACAACATTCCACGTTTCTTCTATTGAAACACCTTCTGTCTCACGATGAATTAAGAAGAAGCCCATCGCCTCTTTTTCTTCGATCCATACGCCGACTAAAAAGTATGTAAGCGCTGGTGACATCGTTGTGAAAATTTTACGTCCATTGATGATCCACTCATTACCTGATCTAGTGGCTGTTGTCCCAGGCTTGCCCCCTCTTGTTGGACTGCCTGTCTGCGCCTCGCTCACGGCACGGTTGACAAGGGCGCCCTTCTGCACTTCTTCCGCGAAGAATTGCAGCTGCTTCTCATTCCATTGTTTCTTATCGTAGATTTCGCCTACAACCCCTTGGTGCCAGCCGATCGATAAGGCAGTCGCTCCGTCCATGCTGCCAAGCGTTTCTTGAAACAGAACCATATCCGTGACAGATTGACCTCCGCCCCCGTATTCAGCAGGGAGAGACAACGTCGTATAGCCCATCTCTACTAATGATTTAATATTTTTTTCAGGAAAATAAGCGCCTTCATCATGTTCTTTTGCCGTTTGTTCGATCGTTTCACGAAGAGATTCTAGTTGATTGAGCCATGTTTTTTGAAAATCGGTATCGACAAATAATGCTTTAGACAAAACGTATCCAACTCCTCTGTTTCTCACAATCTATGATATCTCATTTTTCCAATAGGGATTAATAAAACACACTTTACTTATAGGATTTAATGTGTTAAATTTTATCAATATTAAGTACATATGTCAAAGGAACGTGATGCTTTTATGATCTCAGCTACTAATCTACATAAATCCTATGGGCAGACCCATGTGTTAAAAGGCATTGATTTCACCGTACAGGAAGGTGAAGTGGTCGCCATTATTGGACCGAGCGGATCAGGAAAAACCACCCTTCTCCGCAGCTTAAACAGCCTTGATATTCCAGACAAAGGAGAGCTGACAGTTGGTGAAGCCACGATTCAATTTGAACGATATCAAAAAAAAGATCTTCTAAAACTCAGGCAGCAATCTTCCATGGTGTTTCAGCATTATCACTTGTTTCAAAATAAACGAGCACTTGAAAATATTACAGAAGGATTGATTGTGTCTCAAAACATGTCTAAGAAAGAAGCAGAAAAGGTCGGAGAGCAATTTTTAACGCGGATTGGACTGCTTCATAAAAAAGATGCATTTCCGAGTGAATTATCTGGCGGTCAGCAGCAGCGAATTGGCATAGCCCGCGCTCTTGCGATGAACCCTTCGGTGCTTTTGTTTGATGAACCTACGTCGGCACTGGACCCAGAGATGGTAGGAGAAATTCTTGAAATGATCAAAGATATTGCGAGCCAAGGAATGACGATGGTCATTGTGACACATGAAATTTCTTTTGCAAAGGACGTGGCGGATACGGTGATCTTTATGGCAGATGGCGAAATTGTTGAAAAAGGCTCACCAGAAGACGTCCTGTTGAAACCACAGCATGAACGAACGAAACAATTTTTATCAAGGATTCATCGCGGAATGTGGCAAGGATCGGAGAAAGACAAATGAAGCAAAAGACAGCATTCATGATGTCCGGTGTCCTTCTGTTTCTCCTTTCTCTGATTGGCTGCAGCAGTGTGAAAACCACGACAGATGACGGCAGACAAATTGTGAAAGTCGCACTGAGTGCAGAGGTCAATCCACCCTTTTTAGCAACAAATGACCGAAACGAACCGATTGGCTATAACATTGATTATTTAAATGAAGTGGAAAAGAGGCTTCCCCACGTACATTTTGATTACATTTTTGGCGAAGAAGAATCCAATTTAATCGGTGTAGGCGCAGGGAAGTTTGAAATGGCGGCTAATTGGTTTTTTAGTAACCCTGAACGTGAAAAGCGGTTCCTTTACCCTAAGGTCCCGTATGGCTATTCGATGACAGGTTTAATTGTGAATGAATCAGACAAGGAGATTCGATCGCTTGATGATATGACATCTAAAAAACTGGCTCCTGTCAGTCCTAGCGGAGGCTTGCGTTCGATATTAAATCAATATAATAAAGAGCATGATCCGGATATTCCACTGACGACCATTGAAAGTCCTTCAAATGAACTCAACTTAAAACGTGTTGAAAGCGGACGGTCCGATGCAGCATTTATGAACATTTCAACCTTTGATACCATTCAAAAGCATTTGAACCTAAAGGTCAAAGTTGGCGGCATTGTGTCAAAGGAGCCTATCTATCTTGTCTTACAGCCAAGCGAGAAGCAGCTTGCAGCAGATTTGGACCGGATCACACAAGAAATGATTGATGATGGAACACTGCCTCAGCTTGCGAAAAAGTGGTTTGGTGTTGATTTCTTTCAAAATATTGATGACATCTCAGAGCAAGGGGATCAAAATGAAGAAAGGAAGGAAGCGTCATGACGTTTACAGCTGGAGATTGGCTGCGCATCTTTTTACAGGTGCTTGAACGCCTGCCACTCACTTTTCTCATTATTACGGTGTCATTGTTTTTTGCTATCATCATCGGGTTGCTATTTGCTTTCATTCGTATCAAGCAAATCCCAGTGCTGAAGCAATTGGCTGTTATCTATTTATCTTTTACACGAAGTACGCCTTTAATTGTTCAGTTGTTTTTGATTTATTTTGGACTGCCTCAGCTTTTACTTGTCGCAGGGATGCAAATCAATCATTGGGATCGTGTGTTATTTGTGATGATGACGTTTTCTTTACATACTGGCGCTTATTTATCTGAAGTCTTTCGCAGTGCGTATTCATCTGTTGGGAAGGACCAGCTGGAGGCCGCCTACATTGTTGGGATGACAGATACACAGGCCTTGATCAGGATTATTATCCCGCAGGCCTTTCTCATTGCACTGCCAAACCTCGGAAATTACACCATTGATCTCGTGAAAGACACAGCGATTGCCTTTACAATCGGACTTATTGATATCATGGGACAGGTGAAGATCATTTTAGGAAATAACTACGGGATCGGCATGTTTGAAGTGTACGCGATCATTGCGATTGTGTATTGGCTCATTTGCATGAGCATTGAACTGATCACCATGCTGCTTGAAAGGAAATTTGTAAAAGGCCGCACCAGCCTGTCACGTTAAGGAGGCGATTTGATGCAAACCATTGATATTCAATTTGCGATTGACCAAGTACCTCATATTCTAAAAGGCGTTCCTTTTACTTTATTGATTGCACTCGTTTCCATGGCTGTGAGCCTTTTGATCGGATCTGTTTTTGCTTTCATTCGTCTCTTTCGCATTTCTGTACTCAGGCAGCTTGTGACACTCTATGTCTCCTTTTTTAGAGGAACGCCTATTATTGTTCAGCTGTTCGCTTTCTTTTATGGGCTCCCTTTTGTTCTAACCAAAGTGAGCGGTACATTCGGGCTGACCTTTCATCCAGATATGGTCTCCCCATTAGCTGTTGCCCTCATTACCTTCAGCCTCCATTCAGCCGCCCATTTAACAGAGGTGGTTCGGAGTGCACTCCTTGCGGTAGACAAAGGGCAGCTTGAAGCGGCAAAAATTGTGGGTATGACGACGCGCCAGGCGATGATGCGCATTATTTTGCCGCAGGCCTTTGTGGTCGCCTTACCGAACCTAGGCAATCAGCTCATTCAGCTATTAAAAGCCACCTCTCTTTCGTTTACGATTGGAGTACTTGAAATCATGGGGATTTCCCGAATCATTGCGAATGACGGCTATCAGTTTTTAGAAACGTACCTCGTCTCTGCTTTGATCTATTGGCTGCTGAGCATTTTCTTTGAACTCGCTTTTGCCTTGTTAGAGAAACGTGTCAGCGTGTACGGAAGATCTCTTGGACGTTAAAAAAGCCGATCAGGCTCAAATACCTGACCGGCTTTTTTTATTCGCCTTTTTTCGGTGTGTTAAACAGTTCCTTTGGTGCGGGTTTTAGTTTTGGTGCGGAACCGAACACGACTGGTGCAGAAATATATCTGAATTCCCCTTTTCCATCCATGCTTCGGCCATATGCCCATCTGCCTTCCTTGCTTGCTTCTCCTCTTGAGAAGTTAAACAGATCATAGGATACTTGCTGTTTTTCTAGTGAGCGCGGGAAGGTGGTTGGTACGACGACGTCCCCTTCTCGTTCTTCTAATTCTTTAATGGCCGCAAGCCACATATTTTGATGATATGTATCACGAGCAATAAGAAAAGAAAGCATATCCTTCACGCCGCGATCATCGGTCATTTCGTAGAGCCTTGTAACCTGAAGCCTCCCTTGTGATTCTGCATTTAAGTTGGCCCTAAAATCAGCCATTAAATTTCCACTTGCAATGATATACTTGGCATTCCACGGATACCCTTGACTATCTGCTGCCATAGCTCCTAAACCGGCAACAATTGCATGCTGAGGATTCATTCCACCCATGACAGCTGCAAGCGCTGGATCACTTTGATACGCCTGTTCTTGTTCTTTAACCGGTGCTTTATCTAGTAAACGCGCGATCATCGTCGCCAGCATTTCGACATGACCAATTTCCTCTGTCCCTATGTCAAACAATAAATCTCTGTATTTTTGATCTGCCCGGCAATTAAAGCCTTGAAATAAATATTGCATCATGACACTAATTTCTCCATATTGTCCGCCTAATACTTCTTGTAGCTTTTTCGCGTAAAGCGGATCAGGCTTGGAGGGCTTTGCTTCATATTGCAGTTCTTTGATGTGATAAAACATGATGTCATCTCCCTTATCAAAACATCTTTTCACTTATCACTATTCAACCACATGCCTCTTTATGAAAATGAGTAGAATATGTGCACAAAAAAAGAGAATGGCCTCTGCCATTCCCTTTGTCATCCTACTCAGCACTAACTAAAATTTTCACTTGATCTTTTTCATTGATTAATGCATGGAAACCATCTTCGATCACATCGTCCAGCTTGATTTTTTTCGTGACGAGCGTATCTGCAGAGAAATAGCCTTTTCTCATTAAGTTTAATACAGATGGGAATACGTCTCTGTAGCCGATAATTCCTTTGACTGTACGTTCTTTAATGACAATGTCATTTGGCAGAATTTCTGCGCCTTTTTCCCAAATGCTCACAATGACTGTTTCACCTGAAATTCTTGTTGATTGGATTGCTTGCTTCAATACAACAGGTACACCTGTCACTTCAAAAGAAACATCGACGCCACCGTTTGTACGGCTTGCGATTTCTTGAACAACATCTTCATATTGAGAAGGATCAACAATGATCGCTCCAAGCTCTTTAGCTTTTTCTTGGCGTTCTTTAGATAATTCTACTGCGTAAATATCAGTAGCACCAGCTGCTTTTAATGCTTCAATGACAAGTAAGCCAATTGGTCCGCAGCCAAACACAGCCGCTGTATCCCCAGCTTGTACTTTACTAGAACGAACCGCATATAAAGCAACTGCAGAAGGCTCTACAAGCGCACCTTGCTCATATGAGATTTCGTCTGGTAATAAATGAAGTAATTCTTCATCGACAGATACATATTCAGAGAATCCACCGCCGCCTCCGGCAAGTCCTAAAAAGCCCATGTTTTCATCTAAGTTGTAAGCACCTTGGTGTCCGTGAGTCGCAAAAATAGGCTCAACAACCACTCGGTCGCCTACTTTGTAATTGCTCACGCCTTCTCCTACTTCAACAACCTCACCAGAGAACTCGTGTCCCAGCGTAACGGGTGCTTTTTCTTTTGTAAGTGGATGAGGTTCATTCACTGGAATGAAAATCGGTCCTCCTAAATATTCATGTAAATCACTACCACAAATGCCGCACCATTTTACTTTTAGTTTCACTTTTCCTGGAGCAACTGTTGGTTCGTCAATTTCCTCTAGTCGAATGTCCTTTTGATCGTGCCAGCGTAGTGCTTTCATGTGTAAGACTCCTTTTCTCATCAATTTGATTAACTTACTTAAATAATCATAACATAATTTTTTTAATTTTCTAAGTAGGATGCACTATTTTTTTGACATTCAATGGACGAAAGATGACAAAACATAGCAATAAACAGACAAGAAGCATACATACACACCCGATGACAACGGAGGTTCGGATTGATAAAACATGTGCAAGTCCACCAGAGACCCCTGTCATCATTATCGTCAGAATGGCTTCAACCAAAGCATAAAAACTGGCTACCCTCCCCATGACCTCTACCGGGATATTCGTTTGATAGAAAGTCATAAAACCTGAGTTCGCAAATGCTAAAAAGAATGCTAGTATAAAAAAACCAACAGCGGCTACAAACAATGTGCTGGAAAAAGCATAAATGAGATAGCCACATGCAACAAACAAACTGCCAATCCCAAGCATGATCGAAACAGGCAGCCTCTCCACAATCACCGAATTGAGACCTGCGCCTGTGATGATGCCTGCCCCAGCTATACTGACAAGAAGACCATATTCTGTATCAGTCAGCAGCAGCACTTCTTTTGCAAAGGCTGTTTCAAGAGAGTCAATGGCAGTAGGAAGCACCGTGATGGCGGCACTAAACAATAAATACACCGCCATAATCTGGCGTGATGTCAAACTAAACCGAAGAACAAGCTTCGCATCCTCTTTTAACATTGAAAGGGAAAAGCCATTTTGGCCAGCATCTTGTTTTAGCAAATTCGGTAAACACATCGTTAACAGAGCAGATATCAACAAGCAGATCGCATTTATATAAATTGAAAAAACAGGTGTACCGATTAAAAAAAGCAGACCTGCTGCTGCGGGTCCAAGTAAAAATCCACCCGATTGTAATAATGAGCGAATGGCATTAAACCGTTTTCGATTATCCGCCGGGATCAATCCTGTCATATATACCATCGAAGCTGGATGAAACATCGCTTGTGCCATTTGAATGAGAAACACCATCACATACAGGATCAGCAGATGTCCTGAAAATAACGCAAAGGGTACACATGCGATCAGGATAGCCCGGGTGATATCTAAGCTGATCATCACATTCCGCTGATTCAGCCTGTCAACCAAACTGCCAGACCAGCTGTTTGTCAAAAGAGCTGCAGCCGGTCTCAGCATATAGACGGCTGTTACAGCCAGCACAGAGCCCGTTTCTTGAAAAATGAGCAGATGGAGAGCAATCATATAAATCCATTCTCCTATGTTCGCAATTCCGATGGCTCCAAGCAGCAAACTCATATCCCGCCAATGTTTTTTCATAGCTGTTCCCCCTATTTGTCATAAAAAAATCCCGCCCCCAAGACATTTCTGTCTTGAGGACGGGATTTACTCCGCGTTGCCACCTCAGTTTATTCATCTGTTGCCAGATGAACCTTAGCAGGTCATCATGAACCCATCTCTGTAACGGGAGAATGTCGCTGCACCACCATCCGAAGGAATCCGGTGCAGAGCTAAGAGGCTTGGTTCCATCATGCTTCCCAGCTCCTTCTCAGCTTAACGGAGTTCTCTGTGCGGGACAGCTATGATGTACTCTTCTCTATTTGCGCTGTGTCTTTATTTCATCACGATCTTCAGCTGAATTGTTACATATTGTACTGCGCCTCGATCAAAGCGTCAATGTTTTTTTCAAGTTAATCAGCATAGATCATCTTTCTGGTCATGCCACCATCAACGACTAAATCTGTACCCGTCACAAATTGATTGTCTTCATCTGTTAAATAAAAGCAAGCCTTCACAATATCCTTTGGCGCCCCGACTCGATTGGAAAGATGCTGCTTGTGGTCGACCTCTCGAAGATTCTCCTCATCCTTCGTTTCAATCCATCCAGGGGAAATGCTATTCACCGTGATGTGATCCGGGCTAAAAGAAGCAGCCAAGGCATGAGTCAGTGCTGATATTCCGCCTTTTGATGCAGCATATGCTTCCGTATGAGGCTCTGACATGGTCGCGCGGGTGGATGAAATGTTCACAATAGAACCGCCTTTTGGATTCTCTTTTATATAACGTGCTGCTTCTCTTGCACATAGAAAAGTCCCTCTTAGGTTCGTATGTAACACACGATCCCACTCATCGACCGTTAATTCATAAGGCGATACTGTGCACATGACACCAGCATTATTGATGAGGATATCAATCGTTTTGCAGCGCTCCGCTGCAAACGACATTAAGTGTTGAATATCCTTCTCTTGTGTCACGTCCGTTTTTTTAAAATAAGCTTCTAACGATTCTTTTTTCAGCTCTTCCTCCAAACGCTTGCCCTTCTCTTCATCTATATCTGCAAGCACCACACGCGCTCCTCCTTTTGCATAGCCCCAGGCGATCGATTCACCAATTCCATTGGCTGCGCCTGTGATGACGACGGTTTTATTGTGAAAGTTCATCGTTTATTCAACCCTTTCTACATCAGATGTTGTCGTCTATCATACCATTTTGAGAAGTACGCATGAATAAAAAACCCCTCTATCGCAATTGAGAGCAATAGAGGGGTTTTTTAAACTAATAGAATGAAATGAAGAAAAGTAATTAATAGGATCGGATATTTTTCAAACCAATCACCATAAAAACAATCGTAAAAGCAGCTAAAACTGTTATGTCTAATAATAAGATTGAGTGATTGACAGTACCGCTCATGATCTCGCCAAAACCAGACATCATCCATGTTTGCGGTATAGCCAAAGAGATCTTCTTCATAATGTCTGGAACGATATCTAATGGCCAATAAATACCACCCAGCATGCATGATCCTACAATGATAATTGCACTAAATACTTCAGCTTGCTTTTTTGTATGAGATAAGATTGCAATCATAAAACCTAAACTCACAACAAGCCCTATAACAAATGATCCAAACACTAGAATAAGAATCAGGTTGCCTAAGTACACATGAAAGAACACAGATAAGACGGTCAAAAGAACACCCAGTTGTATCCATCCAAGGAGGAAATAAGCCATTAAATAGCCAAGCAGCACATATATTTTATGGATAGGACTCGAAAGCAATCTTTGCCATGTATAATCTTTATATTCCAAATGAATAGACGACACCGAGCTTGAGATCGCAAACATCATAAACATGATCGTAAAACCAAGTGGTATTAAATTTGGTTGTTGACTTGCTTGACTATCTAGATTGTCTTCATCCAATGAAATGGTGCCAGATTCGTTTAATTCTTTCAGTGCATTGATAAGAGAAACGCTATTCTGCTCTTTCACACCTTGATTGATCTGATAAATGATGGCCGACGTCTCTTTTAAATAGGGAGCTAAGACCGCATATTCCTCTGTTTTCTTATAAACCGTCACATCAAAAATTTCTTTATTTTCTTTTAAATGGGATTTTAATTGATTCGTGACTGTAATAGACGCAACTGCCTTTTCATCGGATAATAATTCTTTTGCTTCACTTTTAGTCGCCTTTACCCAAAGAAATTTGGTGTTCTTTTCGAGAATCCGAAAAATTTCTTGATTCAGATTATCTTGACTAGGCTCTTGAATAAAAGCAACTGTAGGTTTCTTTTTATCAGATGCCGTACTTCCAAAAATAAAACTAAATACGATTGGCATAACAAATAAAAAAATAAGGGTCAAAGGGGACTTTAATGTTTCTTTTAGCTTTAAAGTAATAATGGCTGATATTTTATGCATAACGATGCTTCCTTTCAAAAGACATTCTGATTAAAGCAATGATGAAGAAAGCTAGTCCCATCCCGCAGCTTAATATAAAGCCGCTTTGAATTTCACTAAAATCAGCACCTGACATACTTTTCAAAAACATTTGGAGCGCAAGGGAATTAGGCAAGATATAGCTGATGTTGATCAACCATTGTGGAAATAAGTATAAGGGAACCATACTTCCACCTAAAGCAGCTAACACTTGAGTTCCTAAAATCCCAACACTGTTAAACGTTTTTTCTCTTTTGATAAAAGAACCAATCAGCACCCCGAAGCCCGCAGCATTAACTATAAAACTGCATCCTATCATGAAAACAGTAAAAGGCTCTCCCCAGTTCACCTTAAAGACAAAACTAGTAAATAAAATAATGATCGCAAGTTGAATCATACTCATCAAAAGAATACCCAATAACTTCCCAACGATGTAACTAGTATTGCTTAATTTTGATACAAGTAACCTTTTATAAACATCTTCCTCTTTTTCCTCTATCATACTGCCAACTAAGAAAACAACAGTCATTAATAAAAAAAGTACACCCATCCCGCCTGCGTAGTATTGGAAGGATGTAATCGGCTGGCTGTTGATATGAATATTCCTCTCGTTCACCAGTTCTTTTTTCAGTTGATCAGACACGATCTCCACTTCTTTACCTTGATTCAACGGTACCAGAATACGATTCATATGATAATTTTGAAAGAATTGCAAAACCACATTTTCTAGAACCATTTCTTGTAAGTTTGAATTAGGTCCTTTCAAGATATTCAATTGCACATGGTCATGATTCAATAAGCTTTTTTCAAAATCCGGCATGATGATTATACCCATTGTAATGTCTCTACTATTTAAATCTCTCTCTAGCTGATTTTTCGAGGTGACCTTCACATCAAATATGTCACTGAGTTCACTCTTAGACAATGTTGAAAGAAACATTTTACTTGTAGCGGACTTATCTTGATCTGTTATTCCTACTCGAAATGAATTGATCCTGATTTCACTATCTTTCTTCATGTTATCTCCAAATGCTGCACCTAATATAGCAATTAATATGATAGGCATAAAAAAAAGTGTAAAAAAGCTTTTTTTATCCCTAAAAAACAATAATAGATCTTTCAGTACAACCCAAATGCTCATATGCTCACCTCTAAACAGTCTAATCTCTCAAATTTTTACTAGTTAAATACAAAAAGACATTTTCTAAATTTGGTTCTACAATTTCTGCTGAGATAATTTGAATATTTAATGCGGTCACACCTTGAATGAGATGACTTAATAACTGCTGAGGGTGTTGATCAAATATTTTCATTTGATTTCCTTGAACCACGATTTCCTTTAAAGGGTCGACTTCATGTATGAATTGACGCACCCGGTCTATATCATTTTGTCCATGTTCACATTTTATGGTCAAAACAATTTCTCTTTGATTTCCGACAAGCTCACTTAATTCATGCTGATCCCCTAAAGCGATGATAGACCCATGATCCATAATGGCCATTCTTTCACATAAAAATTCGACTTCTTCCATGTAATGACTAGTATATATAATGGTCATTCCTTCTCCATTTAATGTCTTAACTGTTTCTAATATATGATTTCTAGATTGGGGATCTATGCCTACAGTAGGCTCATCCATGATTAATAGTTTCGGTTGATGCAATATCGCGCAACCGATATTCACTCTTCTTTTCATTCCTCCAGAGAATACTTTCACTTGATCATTCGCTCTATCTTCAAGACCAATTAGCTCAAGTGTTTCTTGTACTCTGCTTTTTAACTCTTTTCCTTTGAGTCCGTACATTCTCCCCCAAAATATTAAATTTTCTTTTGCTGTCAAATGTAAATATAAAGCGATCTCTTGCGGAACAATTCCTATCATTTCCTGCGCTTTTTTTGTTTCTTTTTTTAAATCTATACCTTCAATCATTATGGTGCCGCTTGTGGCATGGATCAGCCCTGACAAGATGCCAATCAATGTTGATTTCCCTGCACCATTCGGACCTAATAATCCAAATGATTCTCCTTTTTTTAAGTGAAAGTTTATCCCTTTTAATACCTGTTTATCTTCATAATTTTTCTTGATGTCGTGTACGTTTAGCAATCAATACCTCTCCCCTATTTTCTTCTTATTGAAGCCTGTATTTTACCTCTTCCTAGTCATTTAATATCAAATAAATTATCTGGTATGGTCTTCAACTATAGAATAATTTTTCCAATTTATATATTTTAACATGAGATGCATTACAGGAGAATAGTACAGGTCATTTTAAAATAGAACATAAAAAAACTTACAGGAATCCTCCTGTAAGTTTTTTCGATTAATTTCATTGAATCATTATTTAGAAATCATCCCATGCGGGTCAATCACAAATTTCTTCGCCACACCCGAATCAAAGTCGCTGTATCCTTGAGGAGCTTGATCAAGGTTAATGACGGTCGCATTTACCGCTTTGGCGATTTGTGCTCTTCCGCTTAAAATGGATTTCATTAGACTGCGGTGATATTGCATGACAGGGGTTTGACCTGTCACAAAGGTATGGGCTTTTGCCCAGCCAAGTCCAATTCGCACTTTCAGAGAACCAACTTTTGCATCAGCATCCACGGCACCTGGGTCTTCTGTGACGTAAAGCCCTGGGATTCCGAGCTTACCGCCAACTTTGGTAATATCCATAATTGTATTTAGAACGGTTGCAGGTGCTTCTCCTTGATCTCCATGACCTGAAGCTTCAAAGCCGACACAATCGACGGCACAGTCAACTTCTGGCTCTCCTAAGATATTCGTGATTTGTTCGCCGATTCGATCATGTTTTCGTAAATTGATCGTCTCACAGCCAAAGCTTCTGGCCTGCTCCAGCCTTTGTTCATTCAAATCACCGACAATTACCGCAGAGGCGCCAAGGAGCTGAGCGGAATGTGCTGCGGCAAGACCTACTGGCCCGGCACCAGCAATATATACAGTCGAACCAGGCTTTACTCCAGCCGTATAAGCACCGTGAAAACCTGTCGGGAAAATATCGGAAAGCATCGTCAGATCAAGTATTTTCTCCATCGCTTGATCTTTGTCTGGAAATTTGAGCAGCTGAAAATCTGCATATGGGACCATGACGTACTCGGATTGGCCGCCAACCCATCCGCCCATATCGACGTATCCATAGGCAGAGCCTGGACGGTCCGGGTTTACATTTAAGCACACATGAGTTTTTTGTTCCTTGCACATGACGCAGCGTCCACAAGCAATATTAAATGGAACGGACACAAGGTCTCCTTTTTGAATAAACTCCACATCTCGTCCAACCTCAACGACTTCACCTGTAATTTCATGACCAAGGACTAGTCCTGCAGGCGCAGTGGTACGCCCTCTCACCATGTGCTGGTCACTTCCGCAAATATTCGTCGTCACTACTTTTAAAATGACGCCATGCTCACATTTGCGCCCCACATTGGCTTTCGGTACACCCGGGCCATCTCTTAAAATCAAATCAGGGTATCCAATATCCTCAACTGCTACATTTCCTGCTCCTTTATAAACGACACCTTTGTTTCCCGACATGTTTTCATTCCTCCCTTTTTGTTTAAAAATGAAGTCTCTACAATTTTCTCTATTTATGAAGCAATTCCCTGCTTCAAATGGCACAATGGATGAAAAAAAAAGCGAAGAATGTCTATCACGGAGAGAAAAATGTATCTTCCAGTCAAATAAAAAAGAAAATATTGAAAAAAAAGCTAAACTTTTGAAGAACGGTGTCGATATAAGAAATAAGCCAGACAGGTATCCTTAATCGACAAACAAATTCCTTATATATACTATCATTCCTTACACACCTGGCTGGCGCCTACATAACATTGAAAAGACTCTTCTGATGAAGAGTCTCAGGCTGTCGAGAAAATCTCGACAGCTTTATTTTTTCCTTAAACTTTCCATCTCCTCATTTTATAATAGAGAAAAACCCACTTAAGGAAGGTGTTTTTCTCATGTTCCACACTAGAAATTCTTCTC
>NZ_PVRB01000012.1:0-55627 GCF_002998575.1 Bacillus sp. LNXM65
ATCAGGTTGATAGGTCTGAGGTGGAAGCGTGGTGACACGTGGAGCTGACAGATACTAATAGATCGAGGACTTAACCTATATTCTAATGTGAAGCTTGAACATTGTTATCTAGTTTTGAGAGAACATTCTCTCCATCAGGTTTGGTGGCGATAGCGAAGAGGTCACACCCGTTCCCATACCGAACACGGAAGTTAAGCTCTTCAGCGCCGATGGTAGTTGGGGGTTTCCCCCTGTGAGAGTAGGACGCCGCCAAGCTTTTCTAAGGATCAGTTCCATACGGAACTGGTCTTTTTTGTTTTTTAAGAAAAGGAACAAACACCCGATCTGACATGGATACATATACTAAACTACCATCTAAAACATTCTTAATTTTGTATACAATTGAAAGCGCTAGGGCATACTGAAGCTATAAGTGGAGGTGTCACAATGAGCAAAAAAGAGCGAGAAGCGATTTGTTTGATTTGTGAAGAGAAAAAGACAAAGGGAATTTATTTATATCATCAGTTTTTGTGCCGAGACTGTGAGCGAAAGTTAATTTCTACATCGACCTCGGATCCTAGCTATTCCGATTATGTGAGAAAGCTTAAAAATCTTCATACGCCGCCTTTGTATTCATAGACCACTAGATGGTCTTTTTTTATGAGCTATAAAGGATTGGTCTTGTTTTTTGGAACTTAGTTTGGACATCATCCGTAATTCATAATAAGATAAACAGAGAGCCTGATTATTCATAGGAGTCGATGAACATGAAATCAATTTTTTATACATTTATATGGGCCATCCTCTCTACTTTTTTTTCGGTTGTGATTTTAACCGTCAGTATAGGGGTTTTCCATCATCATGCTGGATTATCGATACTGTATGCGATGATTGGGTGGGTTGTGATGTTTGCAGGGGGCAGATGGGCTGCTTTCCAATTGTTTTTAAAGAAACACGGACTGTCTCGTAGTGATTATGTATATATCAAACAGCATTTAAAAGAAGCAGGGCAAAAACTTGTGCGTTTAAAAAAAGCTTTATTTACTGTGAAAAACGTACAAACGATCAAACATAATTATGAAGTTCTTCGGCTTGCACGACGAATCTATACAATAACAAAAAAAGAGCCAAATCGATTTTATGATGCACAGCGTTTTTATTTCGAAAGCTTGGATTCTGTCGTTGAACTAACTGAGAAATATGCACTATTGTATAATCAGCCTAATCGTAGTCATGAGCTGGAAATGACATTGAGCCAAACCCGAGTGACATTGACAGAGCTGCAAAAGCAATTGACCAATGATTTGCAGCAAGTTTTAGGAAGAGACATAGAAGCTCTTCATATTGAGCTTGAAGTAGCAGATAAAATGATGAAGAAATAGATGAAAGGAGTCAAACTCGATGAAACCGGAAGATCACGCCACACCATCACCTGCCTCCACTACAGATCTTCAGTTTCGGGTGTTTGATACCTTATCTGATGAGGAGAAAAAAGAAGCCGTGCAGCGTGCTAAGCAGATCCCTGACAATCCGCAAAAGCTGCTTTTCTATGGTACACGTGTGCAGGAACAATTATTGGAACAATCACAACAGATGATGAAATATGCTGAGAAAAAAGATATCGATCAAATAGGAGACGTGCTTGATACCTTTTTGCAGCAGCTGCATGTAGTGGAGCCTGAGGATTTACTGCCAAAGAAACAGGGCATTTTTTTAAAATGGTTTCAACGGGATAAACGATCTACTCAGGAGATCATATCGCGTTTTCAACATGCAAAATCACAGATCGAGAGATTGTCAGCAAGACTTCGTTATGCAAGAGGCGTATTAATCTCGGACCATATGTTATTAGAGCGTTTATTTGAAGAAAATCAAACTTATTTTCAAGAGATGACGCTGCAGGTCGCAGCAGTTGAAGCGAAAATGACAACGTTAGAGCAGCGGCCTATTTCAGAAACGCAACTTTCTGTTGACCGGACAATAGAGGAGCAATTGATGAGTCAAGAAGTCAATGAGGAAGAGTATGTGGAGAGACTAAAGGAACGAAAGTATGATTTGCTGTTAAGCCGGCAAATTGCATTGCAATGTAATGCTCAAATTCGGATGATCCAGCATACGAATCATACTTTGGCCAATCATATTCAATCAACTGTTTCTGCGTCTATTCCACTATGGATCAACCAAATGTCGATTGCGTTAACGCATATTCAGCAGCGGGCCAACTCAGCTCTTGAGAACCGAATCCAAAAAACATATGAAAAGGTATCGAAGCAGCAGGGACAGCTTCTTGAAGAGGCATCTTTTGCTCCTATAGATACGTTGAAAAAGGTCCAACGTCAATTAGCTGAAACATTACAGGAAACGTTACAGGTGAAAGAGCATGGAAGCCAAGAGCGAGCTCAATTGAAAAGCAGTATGTATGAGGCAGAGCAGCAGCTGGCGAATCCAATAAAGGAATGAGAAACCATCTTTCGGTTCACTTATTTGAACGTTATAATAGACTTAAGATATCGTTAAAGTGAAAAGGGTCGATTTGTTTGAGAACACCTTTATATACAACATTAGCACAGCATGCGGAAAAGAAGCCTTATTCTTTTCACGTTCCAGGACATCACAATGGAGATGTCTTTTTTGATGAGGCACGGTCCCACTATGCTTCAATCCTTCAGCTGGATGTGACGGAGCTTGAAGGTCTAGATGACCTCCATCACCCGACTGGTGTGATTCAAGAGGCAGAAAATTTATTGACTAAGCTATATGGTTCAGATCAAAGCTTTTTCCTTGTAAATGGCACAACAGTCGGAAATTTGGCGATGGTGATGGCGGCATGCCGCACGGGAGACGAGATTTTTGTCCAGCGTAATTGCCATAAGTCTGTCTTCCATGCGATCGAGCTTGCAGGGGCAACGCCTATTCTGGTAGACGCTGAGATAGACCCACACTTGCATGTTCCAACACATGTGACGGATGATACAGTCAGAAAAGCCATAGCAAGACATCCTAATTGCCGAGCAATCGTTTTGACTTATCCGAACTACTATGGACATGCAGCTGATTTATCAAAGCTGATTCACATGTGTCATGAAGCAGGTGTGGTTGTTTTGGTTGATGAGGCTCATGGCGCGCATTTTGTATTAGGCGGCGCATTTCCTCCATCTGCTCTTTCCTATGGAGCGGACGTGGTGGTACAATCAGCACATAAAACCCTTCCGGCAATGACGATGGGTTCCTATCTTCATCTTCAAGGGGACCGAATCGATGCGAAGCGTTTGAAAACATTGCTCACGATGCTTCAAAGCAGTTCGCCGTCTTATCCAATTATGGCCTCATTAGATGTGGCGAGGGCTTATGTCGAGGAGATCAAAGGAAAAGGGACATTGGATGTAATCATGAAAGAACTGACAGAGCTGAAAGATCAGTTCAACCGTCTGACTCATCTTGAAGTGGTTGAGCCTGACTCGCTGCTTTCCGATCCATTAAAATGCGTCATTCGATCAACAAAAGGACTGACTGGTTACGAACTAAAACGGGTGCTTGAATCAGTGGATGTTCATCCAGAGCTTGCGGACGAACATCAGGTTTTACTTATTCTTAGCTTAGAACAGAGGAAGGACGTTCCTTTCAAGCGGATCGAGCAGGCTCTTAAGCAAAGTGATTCATTGATCAAAGGAAAAAAACATATCCAAAATGAGACGTTATCTATTGAGACTGATGAGCAAAATCAAGACATAGAGGCTGTCCCATTTGAACATGCAGCAGGCCGGATGAGTGCAGAATCAATTATTCCCTATCCGCCTGGTATTCCTTTGATGATTAAGGGAGAGCGTATTGAGATAGATCAAATTGAGGCGTTAAGCCGTTTGCTTAGACATCAGGTTCATGTTCAAGCAAGTCAGGTCATTCATCAGAGAAAATTATATGTTTATATAGAAGAGGAGACACTATGAGCGGTATGTTTATTACGTTTGAAGGGCCAGAGGGCGCCGGAAAAACGACAGTGATTCGAAAAGTGTACGAAGAAATGGAACGTCAAGGATATGCAGTCATGGCGACACGTGAGCCGGGAGGCATTGAGATTGCTGAGCAGATTCGTGAAGTCATTTTAAATGAAAAAAACACGAAAATGGATGCGAAAACAGAGGCATTGCTGTATGCAGCAGCGAGAAGGCAGCATTTGGCTGAAAAGGTAGAACCGGCATTGCAGCGCGGAGACACAGTCTTATGTGATCGTTTTGTTGATAGCTCTCTCGCTTATCAAGGCTATGCGAGAGGGCTTGGAATTGATCAAGTCAGATCAATTAACGACTTTGCTATTGATGGCACGATGCCGCAAATGACCATTTATTTTTCCATTACACCTGAAGAAGGGTTAAAACGAATTCACGCCAATCAAGGAAGAGAAAAAAACAGATTAGACATGGAGACGCTGAATTTCCACCAGTTGGTCAGAGAAGGCTATGAACTGCTTATTGCGCAATCGCCAGAACGATTCCGTGTAGTAGATGCGTCTCAGCCGATACAGGATGTCTATGAAGAAGTACTTCGGGTGATTCAGGACACATTAAAGAAAAATCAAATATGACCTCATTCCCAATCGTTGTTATAATATAGAGGAAGACATCGGCATGTCACCTGTGCCTAAAACAAAGGAGGCCAATCAAATGAAATTAATTGTTGCCGTTGTACAGGACCAAGATAGCAGCAAGTTGTTGAAAATATTGACTGAACATCATTTCGGCGTGACAAAATTAGCTTCAACTGGTGGGTTTTTAAAGTCTGGGAATACGACTTTTATCATTGGTTGTGATGATGTCCGAGTGGATAAAGCATTACAGCTTATAAAAGAAAATTGCCGCAAACGTGATCAAATGATTGCACCTGTATCTCCAATGGGTGGTAACGCAGATTCATATGTACCATACCCTGTTGAGGTTGAAGTTGGTGGAGCTACTGTCTTTATTCTGCCAGTTGAACAATTTCATCAATTCTAAGGATGGGTTGCTGTGAAAATTAATCAAGATATGCGGCTGCTTTTAGAAAAGCGTGAACTCCAAGGCATTAAAGGAAGCCAAACATCTGCCTCCTTTAAAGCATCGATGGAGACGCAAAGCGGCAAAATGCGCTTAGAGCAGCTGACGGTCATGCTGAGTGATATCGAAGTGTTCGGTAAAAAGCTGACAAAGTCACGAAACCTAAAGGACTTGGCTAGGTTTAAAGGGCTTGTGAAGCGCTTTGTAAAAGAGACAGTCGATAATGGATTCAATATAGAAACATCAAGGAGCTTTGACATTTATGGCAACACGCGTACACTCGCTTTAGTCAAAGCATTAGATGAAAAGCTGATTGAATTAACAGAGGATATGATGGACCAAGAGAAACCTTCTATTGATTTGCTTGAACGTATTGGAGAAATAAAAGGTTTATTGATTAACCTTTACACATAGAGAGTGATAACATGGCAATTAGCTGGGATGACATGAATGATTTGCAGCCGCGCGTCATGCGGCTGATTTTTAATAGTATTGATAAAGACCGACTTGCGCATGCCTACTTATTTGAAGGAAAAAAAGGGACGGGAAAGCTGGATGCTGCGATGCTTTTGGCTAAGAGCTTTTTTTGCTTGAAAGCAGGAGTGAAACCATGTGAATCCTGCCAAAACTGCAAAAGGATTGAGTCAGGAAACCATCCCGATTTACATCTCGTGCAGCCTGATGGTCAATCGATTAAGAAAGCGCAAGTGCAGGCATTGCAAGAGGAATTTACAAAAGCAGGTGTGGAATCTCACCGAAAAATGTATATCATTCTTCATGCGGACAAAATGACGGTCAATGCCGCGAACAGTTTATTGAAGTTCCTAGAGGAGCCTAACCGGGAAACGATGGCAATTTTAATCACT
This sequence comes from Bacillus sp. LNXM65, assembly GCF_002998575.1. NCBI lineage: Bacteria > Bacillati > Bacillota > Bacilli > Caryophanales > Bacillaceae > Bacillus > Bacillus sp. LNXM65. The sequence goes on from NZ_PVRB01000012.1 coordinate 5,876, forward strand.
GAGCAATCGCATAAAATGCTGGATACGATTATTTCAAGATGTCAGATGCTTAGCTTTCAGCCGCTGCAGCCGCAATCCTTGGAGCAGCAGCTATTACAAGAAGGCGTATCTCAGCATCTTGCAAGGCTTTTGTCGAATTTAACCAATAATTTAGCAGAAGCACTCGAATTAAGTCGAAATGATCAGTTTGCAGAGTCTAGAGCGAAAGTGATAAAATTGTATGAAGTCTTACACCAGCGAAAAGAACATGCATTTTTTTATATACAAGATCAATGGATGCCTTTTTTCAAAGAGAAAGACCTTCAAGAAACAGGTCTGGATATGCTTTTATTTATATATCGTGATGTATTGTCGATTCAAATAGGAAATGAAGATAAAGTCATTTATCAAGACTTATTCCAGACAATGAAGCAGCACGCGCTGCATTCCACACAGCAGATGGTGACGAACCAGATCCTTGCTGTATTAGAAGCGAAAAAGAGACTTCAATCCAACGTGAATGCCCAAGGGCTGATGGAGCAATTGGTGTTGATGTTGCAGGAGGGATAAGTTTGTACAACGTAATTGGTGTTCGTTTTAAAAAAGCGGGCAAAATCTATTATTTCGATCCTAATGGATTTCATATAGAAAATGATAGTTGTGTCATTGTAGAGACGGTCAGAGGAGTTGAGTACGGACAAGTGGTCATCGCTAATAAAAAAGTAGATGAACACGATGTCGTTCTTCCTCTGCGTAAGGTGATTCGTGTAGCAGACGAACGAGACCGGCTCATCGTTGAGGAAAACAAAGAAGCAGCGATGACAGCCTTTGATACATGTCTTCAGAAGGTAAGTGAACACGGGCTAGAAATGAAGCTGGTCGATGTTGAATTTACATTTGACCGAAACAAGGTCATCTTCTACTTCACAGCGGATGGCAGAGTAGATTTCCGCGAGCTAGTGAAAGATCTTGCTTCAATTTTCAAGACGAGAATTGAACTTCGCCAGATTGGTGTAAGAGACGAGGCAAAAATGCTGGGCGGCATAGGTCCTTGCGGGCGAATGCTTTGCTGTTCGACATTCTTAGGAGACTTTGAACCAGTATCCATTAAGATGGCAAAAGACCAAAACCTGTCGCTAAATCCTACAAAAATTTCAGGGCTTTGCGGCCGTTTGATGTGCTGCTTGAAATATGAGAATGATGAGTATGAAACAGCGAAAGAACAATTGCCCGATATTGGTGAAACGATTCAGACATCTAGTGGCTCTGCAAAGGTAGTAGGGCTCAACATTTTAGAACGAATTTTGCAACTTGAATTAACCGGGCAAGAAAAAGTGATAGAATATACTTGGGAAGAATTATTACAAGAAGGCGTTGTATCTGCACAAACAACTGAGTAACGAGGTGTGCCACCTTGGATAAAAAGGAACTATTTGATACGGTGATCAATTTAGAAGAACAAATCGGTTCTCTTTATCGCCAGTTAGGTGATTTGAAAAATCATATCGGTGAAGTGATTGAAGAAAATCATCAGCTGCAGATGGAGAATCAGCACTTGCGTGAACGTCTGGATCAGTCTGATCGGGACAAATCGTCTGAGACAGAGAATGATTCTGCTCAGAAGCCAGGTCATTCTGATATAGGAGAAGGTCATGATAACCTGGCTCGGTTATATCAGGAGGGCTTCCATATTTGTAATGTACATTATGGGAGCATTCGTAAAGAGGGAGACTGTTTGTTCTGTCTGTCATTTTTAAATAAAAAATGAGAAAAGGCTTCCGCTGAATCGGAAGCCTTTTTCACAGGAAAAGAAAGGATACATCATGGTTTCGTTAAGAGAAGATGAACGATTAGATTACTTGCTCGCCGAAGATATGAAGATTATTCAAAGTAAAACGGTTTTCGCCTTTTCATTGGACGCAGTATTATTAGCGAAATTTGCGTATGTGCCAATCCGAAAAGGAGAGATCATTGATCTTTGTACGGGAAATGGCATTGTGCCGTTGCTGCTTTCGACTCGATCTAAGGCCTCCATTACTGGGGTCGAAATTCAAGAACGGCTGTTTGATATGGCAAAAAGAAGTGTGGCGTATAATCAACTTGAAAAGCAAATTAAATTGATTCATGGTGATTTGAATGATATGCCAGCACGCTACGGCAACCACAAAGTAGATGTCATCACATGTAATCCGCCATATTTTAAGACACCTTCTAAGGAAGAAATCAATGAAAATGAATACTTGGCAATTGCTCGGCATGAAATCCATTGTACATTAGAAGATGTCATTCGCGTTTCTTCCACGCTGCTGAAGCAAGGGGGTAAACTGGCGATGGTTCATCGGCCGGGTCGGCTGCTTGAGATTGTGGAATTGATGAAGAAATACCGAATTGAGCCAAAACGAATTCAATTTGTTTATCCCAAACAGGGGAAAGAAGCCAATACCATCTTAGTAGAAGGTATAAAAGATGGAAAACCAGATCTGAAAATCCTCCCGCCTCTTTTTGTTTATGGAGATGATCAAGAGTATACAGAGGAAATCAGGACGATACTGTATGGAGAAGCATAATCATTATTTCTATGTATTGAAATGTGCAGACGGCAGCCTATATGCAGGTTATACAAATGATTTACAAAAAAGACTGACGACCCACAATAGTGGAAAGGGAGCAAAGTATACAAGAGCAAGACGGCCGGTTGAGCTGTATTATCATGAATGTTTTGCAACCAAAAGAGAAGCCATGCAGCAAGAATATCGTTTTAAAACGTGGACGCGGAAAAAGAAAGACCTTTATATAGAAGAAATGCGAATAGAAAAGGAGGCGGCACATGAAAACACAGAAAAGCTTTGATGGTCAATCAGATATGGGCATTCTATATCTCGTCCCAACCCCAATTGGTAATTTAGAAGATATGACGTTTCGAGCCATACAAACATTAAAAGATGTAGACTATATTGCCGCAGAAGACACAAGACAAACGAAAAAACTTTGTCATGTCTATGAAATTGATACGCCATTAACGAGTTATCATGAGCATAACAAAGACAGCAGCGGCCACAAGTTAATCGAATGGTTAAAAGAAGGAAAAAACATCGCACTCGTGAGCGATGCTGGTTTACCGACGATCTCAGATCCAGGTGCTGAAGTGGTTCGAGACTTTACTAATATCGGCGGCTATGTCGTTCCGTTACCTGGAGCAAATGCTGCACTTACAGCACTCATTGCATCAGGGATTACACCTCAGCCATTTTTCTTTTATGGTTTTCTTGACCGACAAAAAAAGGAAAAGAAAAAACAGCTCGAAGCTTTGAAGAAGCGTCAAGAAACAATCATTTTCTATGAAGCGCCCCATCGATTAAAAGAAACGCTGACTTTGATGAAGGAAGTGTGGGGCAACCGGAATATCGCCATTACGAGAGAACTAACGAAAAAATTTGAAGAGTTTATTCGTGGAGATTTAGAGTCTGTGCTGACATGGGCCGCAGAGCATCAAATCCGGGGTGAATTCTGTCTTGTCGTACAAGGTAATGATCAAGATGAAGAAGAGCTAAATGAAGATGTCTGGTGGAAGTCCTTATCTGAAAAGGAACACGTGATCCATTACATAGAAGAGGGATTAACGTCGAAGGAAGCCATTAAACGTACAGCCGTCGAACGTGGTATACCAAAGCGCATGATATACGATGCCTATCATATTGAACAATAAAGAAAGGTTCTTGCAAACGGTGCAAGAACCTTTTTTATATCAAACTTATTTTTGTGATTGAAGTTGGTTTTGGATTTCGTTAATGATTTGCTCTGCACCTTCACGGCTAAGAACTAATTTACCATTAGCAAGTTTAAGGTTATCGTCTGATACTTCACCTGTAACTTGGCAAGTCATGTTTGGTTTATATTTTTTTAGAATAATTTTTTCATCATCAACATAAATTTCCAAAGCGTCTTTTTCAGCGATTCCTAGAGTACGGCGAAGTTCGATTGGAATCACCACGCGTCCTAATTCGTCAACTTTACGTACAATACCTGTAGATTTCATCTTCATTCTCCTCCCAAAGAGTTCTTATTCTTAATATAATATTATCTTCGTCATTATTCGACAAATTCCTTACATTCATAGCATAACAAGGTTTCCATAAATCGTCAATCATTTTGTTTACTATTGTTTGTAAAATATGACTCTTAAAGTCAAAAGACCTTGAAACTATTGATTTATAAGGATTTCTCGGGTTTTTTCTATGAAAATATGAGAAATGACGAGTTCAGATTAACAAGACTTTTGCCCTAAATTAGACAATTGTAAATCTGGAAATAGATTTCATACGACAATATTCGACAAAATGTCGACAGGTTTGTCGTTTTTTTCGAAAAACTCATCTTTTTCGATCATTTCATCTTGTTCTATGTATATATGCTTGATCTTAAAGGCTAAGATGGTATCATAGAGAAAGCACAAGTGCAAAATTTAATGAATTGATCTAACACATTTTCATGTAATGATGATAACCGCTCTCGTCCATTGGGCGGGAGTTTTTGACATTTACACACATGCAGGAGGTTCCGACATGCCGGAAAAGAAAAAAACGTTTTATCTGACAACACCTATTTACTATCCGAGCGGAAAATTACATATTGGACATGCTTATACGACAGTAGCAGGGGATGCTATGGCTCGTTATAAACGTCTTCAAGGCTATGATGTGATGTATTTAACGGGTACAGATGAGCACGGACAAAAAATTCAGCAAAAAGCTGAAGAACAAAATATTACACCGATCGAGTATTTAGATCCGGTCGTAGCAGACATTCAATCATTATGGAAGAAACTCGACATTTCGAATGATGATTTCATCCGTACAACAGAAAAAAGACATACGAAAATCATTGAGCAAGTGTTTCAAAAGCTGCTTGATCAAGGTGATATTTATTTAGATCAATATGAAGGCTGGTACAGTATTCCTGATGAGACATTCTATACGGAAACACAGCTTGTGGATGTTGAGCGGAATGAAAAAGGAGAAGTCATTGGCGGGAAAAGCCCTGACAGCGGACATCCTGTCGAATTAATTAAAGAGGAATCATATTTCTTCCGTATGAGTAAGTACGCGGATCGTTTACTAGACTATTATGAGAAGAATCCAACGTTCATTCAGCCTGAATCAAGAAAAAATGAAATGATCAATAACTTCATTAAACCCGGTTTAGAGGATTTGGCTGTATCAAGAACAACCTTTGATTGGGGAATTAAAGTTCCTAACAATCCAAAACACGTCATCTATGTATGGATTGATGCGTTATTCAACTATTTAACTGCGATTGGCTACGGAACTGATCAGGATGAAAAATATAAAAAATATTGGCCTGCTAACGTGCATCTCGTAGGGAAAGAAATTGTACGCTTCCATACGATTTATTGGCCAATTATGCTGATGGCACTAGATCTGCCGCTACCGAAACAAATTTTCGCACACGGCTGGCTGCTGATGAAAGATGGTAAGATGTCTAAATCAAAAGGGAACGTAGTAGATCCCGTCACATTAATTGATCGCTATGGCCTTGATGCCCTTCGTTATTACCTCCTTCGTGAAGTACCATTTGGTGCGGATGGTGTGTTTACACCAGAAGGATTCGTGGAACGTGTAAACTATGACCTTGCCAATGATTTAGGTAACTTGCTTAACCGTACAGTTGCGATGGTACAAAAATATTTTGACGGTACATTAAGCAGCTATAAGGGTCCAGTTAATGAGTTTGATGAGGAACTTAAAGCGGTAGCTGAGCAAACAGTCAAAGCCTATGAAGAAGCGATGGAAAACCTTGAATTCTCGGTGGCTCTTTCAAATGTTTGGACATTAATCAGCAGAACCAATAAATATATTGACCAGACAGCTCCATGGGTGCTGGCAAAGGATGAAACAAAACGAAAAGAGCTGCATTCTGTCATGTATCATTTAGCAGAATCACTGCGCATCACAGCGGTGCTCTTAACGCCATTCCTAACGAAAACACCTGAGAAAATCTTCTTCCAGCTTGGCATTGAAGAAGAGAAGCTTAAAAGCTGGGATAGCATTCTATCTTTTGGTGCCATTCAACAAGCGACGGTACAAAAAGGAGAGCCTTTGTTCCCTCGTTTAGAGGTTGAAGAAGAAGTAGCGTATATTAAAGAGAAAATGCAGGGAAGTGCACCAAAGGAAGAAGAGAAAGTTGAAATAGAAGAAACGGAATTACCTGAGCTTGGAGCAGAAATTGCATTTGATGATTTCTCAAAAGTTGATCTTCGAGTAGCACAGGTACTGGAAGCAGCCCCAGTGAAAAAAGCGGATCGTCTCTTAAAGCTTCAGCTTGATTTTGGATTTGAAAAAAGACAAATTGTTTCAGGGATTGCCAAGCATTATCAACCTGAGGAATTAGTAGGGAAAAAGCTCGTTTGCGTAGCGAATCTCACACCAGTCAAACTCAGAGGGGAAATTTCCCAGGGAATGATTTTAACTGGAGAAACTGATGGGAAATTGCAGGTTCTTGAAGTAGATCGATCTCTAGCAAATGGAACAAAAATTTTATAAATCAACAAAAGGTGTTCCACGTGTAACATTTCGTCGAACACCTTTTGTTTTTTAGAAGAATTGTCGAAAGGAGCAATCAACGATGTTATTTGATACACATGCCCATTTAAATGCTGAACAATATAATGAAGACTTAGAGCAGGTGATCGAAAGAGCGAAAAGTGAAAAAGTCGAAAAAATCGTGGTGGTAGGGTTTGACCGCCCGACAATTACGAGAGCAATGGAATTAATTGAAGAGTATGATTTCATCTATGCAGCCATTGGCTGGCATCCAGTCGATGCCATTGATATGACAGATGAGGATTTGCTGTGGATCAAAGAATTATCTCAACATGAAAAAGTCGTTGCGATTGGAGAAATGGGTCTGGATTACTATTGGGACAAGTCGCCAAAAGATGTACAAAAGGAAGTCTTTAGACGTCAAATTGCTCTTGCGAAGGAAGTGAATCTTCCAATCATTATTCATAATCGTGACGCAACGGAAGATGTCGTGACGATCTTAAAGGAAGAGGGAGCGGCTGATGTTGGAGGGATTATGCATTGCTTTACGGGCAGCCTAGAAATCGCAAAAGCGTGTATGGATATGAACTTTTATATTTCATTCGGTGGACCCGTGACATTTAAAAATGCCAAAAAACCGAAGGAAGTTGTCAAGGACATACCAAGTGACCGGCTTTTAATTGAAACAGACTGCCCTTACTTAACGCCAGCGCCATTTAGAGGGAAACGTAACGAGCCAAGTTATGTGAAATATATCGCAGAACAGATCGCGGAGTTACGAGAAACAAGCTTTGAAGAGCTTGCTGAATTGACCACAAAAAATGCGAAAAAAGTTTTCGGTATAAACTGACAGTATATGATGTCAATCCTTGTTTAAGCTTGTCCAATTGTGAAACATAACGAAAATGTTCTACACGTTTGCGCCTCCTCATAGGATAAGTTGTCGATAAGTCTTTCTTCCCTTCCTTCCATCAATCTCCCATAATAGGGTTACAATCGAGCATTTTTGTACAGTGGGAGGAAGGGTTGACAGGTTTTGAGATACTCTATATAATCTCTCCGAGGAGAAGGAGGCGTTTTTCATCGTACAAAAAATGAAAAATCTGTTTTCTGTTAAGCTAGGAAAAGGCAAGGTTTTATTACTAGTTGTTTGCTTGCTTTTAGCTGGAACGGGGACGGCTTACGGTGCGCATGAGCTCACTAAGCAGTCTATTACCATTTCAATCAATGGTAAAGAGAAGACAATTCGTACACATGAAGAGACAGTAGCACAGCTGCTTTCAGACCTTGGAATAAAGACCAGGGCGGAGGATCATATCTCTCCAAGTCTAAATACAAAAATTGAAGACAACATGAACATTGTGTATGATGCGGCTATACCGGTTCATCTGACCCTAGATGGGAAAGAGAAAACGATATGGACAACAGATCAGACGGTTGGAGCATTATTGAAGAATGAGAAGATAGATATTGGGAAGCACGATCAAGTAACTCCAGGAAAGAATGACAAGATTAAAAAGGATATGAATCTTGTGGTTCAGCAGGCCTTCCAGGTCAGCGTAAATGATGGAGGAAAAGATAAAAAGGTGTGGACCACTTCGACTACGGTCGCTGACTTTTTAAAGCAACAAGAGCTGAGGCTCAAGAAGCACGATAAGATCAAGCCTGCGTTACATAGTAACCTTTCTAAAAAGAGCGCAGATATAAAGATCACTCGGGTGGAAAAAGTCACCGATGTAGTGGAAGAGAAAATTGCTTTTGATACCAAACATAAAAAGGATCGTTCTCTTGAAAAAGGAAAAGAGAAGGTGCTTAAAAAAGGTGAAGAAGGTAAATTGAAGAAGCACTATGCCATTGTGAAAGAAAACGGCAAAGTGGTGTCTAAAGAATTGATTAAAGAAGTGACTGAAAAAGATAGCAAGGATCGTTTAGTGGCTATTGGTACACAAGTGTCCAATAAAGAGCCTAAAGCGACACCTGCCGTTTCAAGAAGCAATGACTCGTCTGGAAAAGAATTTTATGTGGCGTCGACAGCCTATACAGCGAGCTGTGCTGGATGTACGGGCAGAACGTCAACAGGCTTTGATTTAAAAGCAAATCCGGGTGCAAAGGTTATAGCAGTAGATCCGAGTGTCATTCCGCTAGGCTCTAAAGTGTATGTGGAAGGCTATGGATATGCCGTTGCATCAGACACTGGATCTGCTATAAAAGGGAATAAAATCGATGTGTTCGTCCCAAATAAGTCGGTAGCTTATCAATGGGGAAATAAACGAGTGAAAATTAGAGTACTCAAATAAACACATCAAATCATTTATATGAACAGAGGGCTTTGCGCACCCTCTGTTTTTTTGGTTATAATAGAAGCACTGTTTTCTAATTAATTAGACGCAAAAACAGCATGAAAGGTTTCATTTTTTAACCAAAAATTGTTTATTGTTTTTGCAAGCGGAGGAATACATGAAAATCAAAGAAATCATTGTGGTGGAAGGTCGTGATGACACTGCCAGAGTGAAGATGGCAGTTGATGCAGATACGATCGAAACAAACGGATCAGCTATTGGTGATACAGTTATTCAACAAGTGCGTCTTGCTCAGGAGACGAGAGGGGTCATTATTTTAACTGATCCTGATTTCCCTGGTGAGAAGATCCGGAAAACCATCGCAGAAGCGGTTCCTGGCTGTAAGCACGCATTTTTGCCAAAACATCTTGCGAAGGCGAAGCGGGACAAAGGAATTGGTGTCGAGCATGCTTCCTTGGACAGTATTCGAGAATGCCTAGCCCATGTCCATGAGGAAATGGAAGAATCGGAAAGTGACATTACATTAGATGACTTATTTGACGCAGGCCTTATCGGAGGAGAAGCATCGAAACGCCGCCGCGAACGACTAGGTATGCTTTTAAATATAGGATATACCAATGCGAAGCAGCTGCAAAAGCGCCTTCACATGTTCCAAATAACCAAACATGATTTTATTGCGGCCTTAAAGACCGTCATGCAGGAGGAAGCCGATGAATAAAGATATTGCGACACCCATCAGAACGAAGGAAATACTGAAGAAATACGGTTTCTCTTTTAAAAAGAGCTTAGGGCAGAACTTTTTAATTGATACAAATATACTCGATCGTATTGTCGATCACGCAGAGGTGACGGATGAGACCGGCGTGATTGAGATTGGGCCTGGTATCGGTGCATTGACCGAGCAGCTCGCTAAGCGTGCAAAGAAAGTCACCGCTTTTGAAATCGATCAGCGTTTATTGCCCATTTTAAACGATACACTCTCTCCATATGATAATGTCACGATCATTCATCAAGACGTATTAAAGGCGGATGTGAGGAAGGTCATCGAGGAAAATTTTGCTGACTGTAAAGAAGTGATGGTTGTCGCCAACCTTCCATATTACGTGACGACACCGATTATTATGAAGCTGCTTGAAGAAAACCTTCCATTGAAAGGGATTGTCGTCATGCTGCAAAAAGAAGTAGCAGATCGTATGGCAGCAGTCCCTTCATCAAAGGAATACAATTCGCTGTCTATCGCAGTTCAATACTATACGGAAGCGAAAACAGTAATGGTTGTGCCTAAAACGGTTTTTGTTCCACAGCCTAATGTGGATTCGGCTGTGATTAAACTAACCGTTCGTGAAACGCCTGCTGTCTCAGTAGAAAATGATGCGTTTTTCTTTCAATTGATCCGTGCGAGCTTTGGTCAGCGCCGAAAAACATTGATGAATAATCTCATGAACAATTTACCTGATGGAAAAAAACATAAAGCCATCATCGAAGAAGCACTTCAAACAGCAGACATTGATGGAAAGCGCCGCGGTGAGTCATTATCCATTGAGGAATTTGCCTGTTTGTCGAACGTTTTACAAAAAGCTCTGTCTTAAGGGCTTTTTTCTTTTGTTTTTCACCACTTTGTTCGTTCGGGCATAGGCTAGAAAGAACAGCACACATGAAAGAAGAACATATTTTAGCGTAAGACGATACCAACAGGATATGAGCCTGATTGTGGAGTGAAAAGCATGCAATTTCAAATAGGAGATATGGTGACAAGGGCATCCTATCAAATGGATATTTTGTTTCGAATCATTCGAATTGATGAGACCGATCAGCACGAAGCTACCGCCATATTGCATGGGAATGAAGTGAGGCTGATTGCTGATGCCAAGTTGTCAGATCTCGTCAAGGTTCAAAAAGAGGAACAGCTGACTAGAGAGAAAAATGACGAACGAAAAATCAATGAATCGCTTGACTTACTTAGACAGGATTATCAGCTGCTGCGGGAAAAACAAGAGTATTATACTTCTGGACAATATCAGCATCAGGAGCAGTATTTTCACATGCCTGGAAAGGTCCTTCATTTAGATGGAGATGCTTCATACTTAAAGAAATGCTTGGATGTATATGAACGAATTGGTGTACCTGTGTACGGTGTGCATTGCCATGAGAAGAAAATGCCAAGCATGATTGACTCGTTAATTGATCAATATCGACCAGATATCTTGGTTATCACAGGACATGATGCGTATTCCAAGCAAAAGGGCGGCGTACATGATATCAGTGCCTATCGCCATTCTCGTCATTTCGTTGAAACGGTTCAAAAAGCAAGACGGAAAATTCCTCATTTAGATCAGCTTGTGATCTTTGCAGGTGCCTGTCAATCTCATTTCGAATCATTGATCCAAGCAGGTGCCAATTTTGCGAGTTCGCCTTCCCGTGTGAATATCCATGCGCTCGACCCCGTCTATATCGTTGCGAAGATCAGCTTCACTCCATTTGTAGATCGAATCAACGTGTGGGATGTGCTCCGAAATACATTAACAAGAGAAAAAGGCCTCGGAGGCATCGAGACGAAGGGCGTTCTAAGGGTAGGTATGCCATATAAAAGAGACCATGAATCGACACAACCCGACTGATTTCAGTCTGGTTTTTTTTATGTTCAAAAAGAAATTGCAAAAGGATACATAATTCACCGGAATTTGAGAAAAATAGGGAGAAGAAAAGGTAGAAGTTTGTCAAAATTATTTTGTTGACAATGGCTCGTGTTCGTTGATATAATTTAATTTTTATTTGACAAAAACGGGCCGTTGTTGTATAATTATCTCAGTGAGGTGGATGCAATGGCGAAGACTTTGTCCGACATCAAAAGATCGCTTGATGGTAACTTAGGTAAACGTTTGACGTTAAAGGCTAACGGGGGCCGCCGTAAAACAATTGAGCGTTCGGGCATTTTAGCTGAAACGTACCCTTCTGTATTTGTGATTCAATTAGATCAAGATGAGAATTCGTTTGAAAGAGTTTCTTATAGTTATGCAGATATACTGACTGAGACGGTCGAATTAACGTTCGATGATACCGCTAGCTCAGTCGCCTATTAATGGGCAGTGAACTTCTTGTTTACTGCTTTTTGTTTTGCCTTTTTTTCTGAATGGGAGTCTGTCCATTTTTTGAAAGGGGTAAAAGGAAGGAATCGATACAAAATAAGAAAGCCACAAAAGCAGTGGCACTGATTCGAATTCTCGACTAAAGGGGCTGTTTCGTTTGGGTAGACGCCGAGGCATTATGTCAGATGAGTTCAAATACGAGCTGGCGAAGGATCTTGGATTTTATGATACCGTCAAAAATGGAGGCTGGGGAGAGATTCGTGCGCGTGACGCAGGTAATATGGTCAAACGTGCCATTGAATTAGCTCAACAGCACATGGCTCAGGATGAGAATCAACGATAGAAAAACGGTCAGGGATACCTCGGGTGTCTCTGGCTTTTTTTGATGAAAAAGTCAGTGTGCTCGGCGTAAAAGCCTATATTCATCAGATCCATCAAATGTGATACAATATTGATACTTATGTTTAGATGGAGAAGTAGGTGAAATGTTTGCGTATTTTAGAAAAAGCACCGGCAAAAATTAATCTCTCACTTGATGTTCATGGAAAAAGACCGGATGGATATCATGAAGTGGAGATGGTGATGACAACAATAGACCTTGCAGATCGACTAGAGCTGACGGAGCTGGACAAGGATGAAATCCGTGTATCATCTCATAATCGATTCGTGCCAGATGATCAGCGTAATTTGGCTTATCAGGCGGCTAAATTACTCAAAACAAGGTTCGGTATTCAAAAAGGTGTATCAATTGTCATCACAAAAGCAATTCCAGTCGCAGCAGGTTTAGCTGGGGGCAGCAGTGATGCGGCAGCAGCTCTTCGCGGCTTAAATCGTTTGTGGAAATTAAACCTCACGTTAGATGAACTAGCTGATCTTGGAGCGGAGATCGGCTCAGATGTGTCTTTTTGTGTACACGGAGGCACAGCACTAGCGACAGGACGTGGAGAAAAGCTGAAGCATATTGCGACACCGCCGCATTGCTGGGTGATTTTAGCGAAGCCGGTGATTGGGGTATCTACAGCTGAAGTCTATAGACAATATGACGCAAGCAAAGTAGAACACCCAAATGTAAAGCGTATGATTGAAGCGATTGAAGCGAAAGATTATAAAGAGATGTGCGGCTCACTCGGCAACGTTCTAGAGTCTGTGACATTAAAGATGTACCCAGAAGTAGATATGATCAAAAGACAGATGAAGCGTTTCGGTGCTGACGCTGTTTTAATGAGTGGAAGCGGCCCTACAGTATTTGGCTTGATTCAATATGAATCGAAGGTACAAAGAATATATAACGGACTGAGAGGATTTTGTGATCAAGTATACGCTGTCCGCATGATCGGCGAACAAAATGCCCTTGATTAAATCCGTATATTAAGTTATATTTATCATAAATTATTCGGGTTCTGGGGGTAAGTTCATGAAGTTTCGTCGAAGCGGCAGATTGGTGGACTTAACAAATTATTTGTTAGCCCACCCGCACGTACTAGTACCGTTAACTTTTTTTGCAGAAAGATATCAATCTGCGAAGTCCTCCATTAGTGAAGACTTAACGATTATCAAACAGACCTTCGAACAGCAGGGAATAGGCACATTGCTTACTGTACCTGGTGCTGCTGGCGGAGTGAAATATATTCCAAAGATTCACCTAAAAGAAGCAGACGACGTAGTAAACGATATCGGAGAGGCTCTATCGACTCCTGAACGTGTACTTCCTGGCGGTTATTTATATTTAACCGATGTTTTAGGGAATCCATCAATTCTTGCGAAAATCGGTAAGCTGTTTGCGACCATCTTTGCAGACCGTGCGATTGATGTCGTCATGACCGTTGCGACAAAGGGTATTCCAATTGCCTATTCTGTTGCGGGTTATTTAAATGTGCCTGTTGTGATCGTTAGAAAAGATAATAAGGTAACCGAAGGATCAACTGTAAGTATTAACTACGCGTCAGGTTCGTCTAACCGAATTCAAACCATGTCACTTGCAAAGCGGAGTTTAGATAAAGGATCCAATGTCCTAATCATTGATGACTTTATGAAAGCGGGCGGAACCATTAACGGCATGATGAATTTGCTTGAGGAATTTAATGCAAATGTTGCAGGGATCGGTGTTCTTTTAGAAGATGAAGGCGTAAATGAACGTCTCGTTGATGAATATGTATCGCTTTTAAAGCTTTCAACCATTGATATGAAGCAGAAGATCATTGAGATCAATGAAGGCAATTTCCACGAGTTTTTTCATTCGAAAGCTTAAGCTTTGATCAAACATGTAGTTGAATGGGAGAGATTGATATGACAAAAGTTGTTCAAACCAAACATGCACCAGCAGCCATTGGACCTTACTCTCAAGGGATTATTGTCAATAACATGTTTTACAGCTCAGGGCAGATTCCATTAACGCCAGCTGGAGACTTTGTAAATGGAGATATTAAAGAACAAACACATCAAGTGTTCCGTAATCTTAAGGCCGTACTTGAAGCAGCAGGTGCTTCCTTTGAGACAGTCGTGAAAGCAACAGTTTTTATCAAAGATATGGAACAATTCGCAGAAGTAAATGAAGTGTACGGTGAGTATTTCCATACACATAAGCCAGCTCGTTCATGTGTGGAAGTAGCAAGACTTCCTAAGGATGCACTCGTAGAAATTGAAGTAATTGCATTAGTAAAATAAACAGGCAGTCTCAACGAAAGCCGTTTGGTTTCATCATATGCAGGAAAAGACATCATCATGATGTCTTTTTTTCACGCAAAGAATGTAAGCGTCGTCACCAAAATGACAAATAATGTATAAATATCCCGATATTTCAAAAAAAGTTTAAAAAAAGAGCAGGAGAATCACCACAATCGTTGAATACCTAAGTAATGCTTTTATATTGGGAAAAGGTGGTGAACTACTGTGGAAGTTACTGACGTAAGATTACGCCGCGTGAATACCGATGGTCGCATGAGGGCGATTGCATCCATCACGCTGGACCACGAATTTGTTGTTCATGATATTCGTGTGATTGATGGAAACAATGGGTTGTTTGTGGCAATGCCTAGCAAACGCACGCCTGATGGAGAGTTTCGCGATATTGCACACCCAATTAATTCAGGTACTCGGGGTAAAATCCAAGATGCTGTATTAAATGAATATCATCGCTTAGGCGAAGAGGAAGAAACAATTGAATATGAAGAAGCTGGAGCTTCTTAATCATATGTGAATCCAAAAAGACAGCTTTAAGAGAAAATGGAATGTTTTCTTTTAAATGCTGTCTTTTTTGCGTTTTTTCTCTTGTTTCTTATGTCTTTCATCCATTAGAAAATTATTGCACTTCCTCTTGTATCCTTGAAATCAGTCCTTATTTAGGATATATTTTTCTATGGATAATAGGGATATTGGAGGCCAATCAATGGATAAGCGGTTCGCAGTGATTTTAGCAGCGGGAAAAGGAACGAGAATGAAGTCAAAGCTATACAAAGTACTTCATCCAGTTTGCGGAAAGCCAATGGTCGAGCATGTGGCAGATGAAGCGTTAAAGCTTTCTTTAGCCAAGCTAGTGACGATCGTCGGTCATGGAGCAGAGAACGTCAAAGAGCAGCTTGGAGACAGAAGTGAGTATGCACTTCAAGAAGAACAGCTGGGAACAGCACATGCCGTCAAACAAGCAAAGTCGTTCCTTGCGCAGGAAAAGGGAACAACCATTGTCATTTGTGGTGATACGCCATTATTGACAGCGGAAACAATGGAAGCTATGTTGAGTGAGCATCAAAAACATCAAGCGAAAGTCACTATTTTAACTGCACATGCGGATGACCCGACAGGTTATGGTCGTATTATTCGTGACGAAACCGGTGCTGTCGTGAAAATTGTGGAGCATAAAGATGCGAATGATGCGGAACGTCAAGTGAATGAAATTAATACAGGGACCTATTGTTTTTCAAATGAAGATCTCTTCCGTGTGATTGAGCAAGTATCGAATGAAAATGCACAGGGTGAATACTATTTGCCAGACGTCATTGAAATTTTAAAGAATGAAGGGCAAACGGTTGCAGCATATCAAACACCGCATTTTGAAGAAACACTTGGAGTCAATGATCGTATCGCTCTATCACAAGCAGAGCAATTCATGAAGCGACGTATTAATCATCAGCATATGAAGAATGGTGTGACCTTGATTGATCCTGAGAACACGTATATTTCACCAGATGCTGTCATCGGTGAAGATACAATCATTTATCCTGGGACGGTCATCAAAGGGAATGTAAAAATCGGTGCAGACGCTACTATTGGGCCAAACACTGAAATTGTTGACAGCATCGTCGGAGATCGCACAGTGATTAAGCAATCTGTCGTCTGCGATAGTGAGGTTGGAGTCGATGTGACAATTGGGCCGTTTGCTCATATTCGCCCGTTGTCGAAAATTGGCGATGAAGTGAAGATCGGCAATTTTGTCGAAATCAAGAAAACGGTTTTCGGTGACCGCAGCAAAGCATCTCATCTAAGCTATATTGGAGATGCAGAGGTCGGAACTGATGTAAACCTTGGCTGTGGATCTATTACAGTCAACTATGATGGGAAGAACAAATTCTTAACGAAGATTGAAGATGGCGCTTTTATTGGCTGTAATTCAAATCTCGTAGCACCAGTCACTGTCGGAAAAGGGGCATATGTTGCAGCTGGTTCAACGGTTACAGAAGATGTACCGCAGGATGCATTGTCTATTGCTAGAGCAAGACAAGTCAATAAAGAAGATTATGTGAAAAATATTCATAAAAAATAATCCAAATACCCGGAGGTTTACCATGTCTAATCGTTATGCTGATGCGAATTTAAAGATATTCTCTTTGAATTCAAACCCTGAACTTGCTAAAGAAATTGCCGATCGTATCGGAGTTGATGTAGGAAAGAGCTCTGTTAAACGCTTTAGTGACGGTGAAGTCCAAATCAATATTGAAGAAAGTATTCGCGGCTGTGATTGTTATGTCATTCAATCAACGAGTGCGCCAGTCAATGAGCACATTATGGAACTGCTCATTATGGTGGATGCACTAAAACGCGCTTCTGCGAAAACGGTCAATATTGTGATCCCTTATTACGGATATGCACGTCAAGATCGTAAGGCAAAACCTCGTGAGCCAATCACTGCGAAGCTTTTTGCGAACTTACTTGAGACAGCAGGTGCTACTCGTGTCATTGCACTTGATCTTCATGCGCCGCAGATCCAAGGTTTCTTTGATATTCCAATCGATAACTTAATGGCTGTGCCAATCTTAACAAACTATTTCGAACAGAAAAACTTGAAGGATATCGTCGTTGTGTCTCCAGACCACGGTGGTGTGACACGTGCGCGTAAAATGGCAGACCGCCTGAAAGCGCCAATCGCTATTATCGACAAACGTCGTCCGAAGCCAAATGTTGCTGAAGTGATGAACATCATTGGTAACATTGAAGGCAAAACGGCGATTCTCATCGATGATATCATTGATACGGCTGGTACCATTACACTTGCTGCAAATGCACTTGTGGAAAATGGAGCGGCTGAAGTATATGCTTGCTGTACTCACCCAGTATTGTCTGGACCAGCAGTAGAACGTATCACAAATTCTAAAATAAAAGAATTGGTTGTGACAAACAGTATTCATTTAACAGATGACAAGAAAGTTGAAAAATTCATTCCGCTTTCAGTTGGGCCTTTGCTTGCAGAAGCCATCATCCGTGTACATGAAGAAGAATCTGTGAGCTACCTTTTTAGCTAATTTTCTGATTAAAAAAGGCCCTAGGCATCAGCTTGGGGTCTTTTTGCTGTCATCATTCAGAGCAAATAGGTTTAAAATGATTCGCTTATGGGTAATTATGAGAGTAGTGACAAAAATGAAATAGGATGGTGCTGAATATGGCAACTTTAAAAGCAAATAAAAGAACTGATTTCAAACGTTCCACACTGCAAAAAATCCGTCATTCAGGACACGTTCCTGGTGTCATATACGGAAAAAATACAGACAACCTGGCTGTTTCACTAGACAGCATCGATTTATTAAAGACCTTACGTGATGAAGGAAAGAATACAATCATCACATTAGACGTGAACGGTGAAACAAAATCCGTGATGGTCACAGAATTACAAACAGATCCGCTGAAAAATGAGCTTGTCCATGCAGATTTCCAAGTGGTCGACTTACAGCGTGAAATTGAAGCAGATGTACCTGTCCAGCTGATTGGCGAATCTAAAGGGGTAAAAGATGGCGGTGTGCTCCAGCAGCCACTATTTGAACTATCCATTACAGCGAAACCAAAAGATATCCCGCAGCATATTGAAGCAGATATTACAAACTTAGAAGTAAATGATGTCCTAACAGTCGCTGATTTGTCTGTTCAGTCATCATATCAAGTGAATAACGATCCAGAAGAAGTCGTTGCATCCATTTTGCCGCCTCAGCAATCAGAGGTTCCTGAGCCAGATAGCGAAGAGGAACCAAAAGAACCTGAGGCCATTAAAGAAAAGGATAACGATGGAGAATAACTGGTCATTTAGAGACGTAACCCTCCCGCGGTTGCGTCTTTTGTGCTAGAATGAAAAGAATTCATACGTTTTTACATGGGGCAATCCTATTGGCTCATTTTTTAGGCGTGTGCTTTGTGACAAAGGAGGTTATTGGTTTCATGATTGCATTCGTTGGATTAGGTAATCCAGGAAAAGAATATGAAAAAACAAGACATAATGTCGGGTTTATGACAATAGATGAATTATCGAAAAAATGGGACATCCCCTTAAATCAATCAAAATTCCATGGACAATTTGGAACAGGGTTTGTTTCAGGGCAAAAGGTTCTACTTGTAAAGCCGCTTACATATATGAACTTATCAGGAGAATGCGTGCGTCCGCTAATGGATTACTATGATATTCCACTTGAACATTTGAAAGTCATCTATGATGATCTTGATTTGCCAACTGGGCGGATTCGTTTGCGTACAAAAGGAAGTGCAGGCGGACATAATGGAATCAAATCGTTGATTCAGCATTTAGGGTCACCTGAGTTTGACCGATTCCGTATCGGCATTGGACGTCCTCAAAATGGCATGAAGGTCGTCGATTACGTGCTAGGACGCTTTTCTGAAGAGGAGCAGCCTGACATTGCATTAGCCATTCAGGCGTCTGTCGAAGCTTGCGAGGCGGCTTTAATAAAGCCATTTTTAGAAGTGATGAATGATTTTAACAAGAAGGTATAAGAATGATAAGCAAAGCACATACTGATTATAAAATCTCAGCATGGGAGGATCACGTATGGCTTTGCATTATTACTGCCGGCACTGTGGTGTAAAGGTTGGCAGTCTAGATGAATCCGCTGTTCAAAGTGAAGCACTTGGATTTCATCACTTAACAAATGAGGAAAGAAACGATATGATTTCTTATAGGGAAAATGGTGATTTACATGTACAAACCATTTGTGAGGATTGCCAAGAGGCGCTCGAAAGAAATCCTGATTACCATCAGTATCATACCTTTATTCAATAAAAAGCTTTGGTGTAGATAATAGACCAAAGCGTTTTTCTGTTTTAAACAAGCAGGGAGGAGGAGCCAAATGAAAAATATACAATCATTTATCAAACAAAGTGATGATTTTCAGTCCATTTTTAATGGGCTAAAGGAAGGGTTAAAAGAACAGCTGCTCGCCGGACTATCAGGCTCCGTCAGATCTTTATTTACAGCCGCTATATCAGACGAACTTAAGCGGCCGATGTTTATTGTGACTCACAACTTGTATCAAGCGCAGAAGGTAACAGATGATCTTGCCAGTGTGATTTCAGATCGCTCGGTCCTTCTTTATCCTGTTAATGAACTCATTGCTTCAGAAATTGCCGTTGCCAGCCCTGAGCTCAGAGCACAGCGTCTAGATGTTCTGAACCGGCTGGCGAATGGAGAAAACCCCATTATCGTCACACCGGCTGCAGCGGTGCGCAGAATGCTTCCGCCAGTTGAGCTCTGGAAGGAAAGTCAGATCCATTTAAAGCTCGGTGAAGAAATTGATTTGGAGGCGTTTTCAAAACAACTTGTACAAATCGGTTATGACCGGACGTCGATGGTTGCTGCGCCCGGAGATTTTAGTGTGCGCGGAGGAATCATTGATATTTATTCGTTAACGGAAGATCATCCGATCCGTATTGAGCTGTTTGATACAGAAGTAGACTCGATTCGAACGTTCCACTCAGATACACAGCGTTCATTAGAAACACTTCAAGAGATTAAAATCGGTCCCGCAAAAGAGCTGATTGTGAGAGGTCCTGAACGAGTGAGAGCCATTGAACAGCTTGATCAAGGACTTGCGAAGAGCTTAAAGAAATTTAACTCAGACCAGCAAAAAGAACTGCTTCATCAGCATATTTCTGCTGATCGAGAGAAGCTGCTAGAAGGTATCGTGACACAGGAAATGACGAAGTACCTGTCCTATTTCTATGAAAAGCCTGCTAGTTTGCTAGATTACACATCACAGGATACGATTATTATTTTAGATGAAATTAGCAGAATTCAGGAGATGGAAGAACAGCTTGAACAGGAAGAAGCTGATTGGACAATTAGCCTGCTTGAAGAAGGTAATATCCTTCATGATTTATCCCTTTCTTTCCCGTTCCAACAACTGATCAATCAGCAATCGCGGTCTATTCTGTACTACTCCTTGTTTCTGAGACATGTCCAGCAGACAAATCCGCAAAATATCGTCAATGTATCTAGTAAGCAAATGCAGAATTTCCACGGGCAGATGAATGTGCTTGCGAGTGAAATTGAACGCTACAAAAAACAACAATACACAGTTGTCTTCTTAGGTGCGGATGAAGAGCGGACAGATAAACTATCTTCTGTCTTACATGATTATGACATTGAAGCCGCTCTTGCCAAGCCGGACGCCGAGCTTGTAAGCGGACAGGTGTATATTTTACAAGGTGAGCTGCAAACAGGCTTTGAACTGCCGTTATCGAAAATTGCCGTGATCACAGAAGGCGAGCTCTTCAAGAAACGTGTGAAGAAGCAGGCACGTAAGCAAAAGCTGACCAATGCAGAGCGAATTAAGAGCTATTCAGAGCTTCAAGTCGGCGATTATGTGGTGCACATTAACCACGGGATCGGTAAGTATTTAGGAATTGAAACGCTTGAAATCGGCGGCATTCATAAAGATTATTTAAATATTCATTATCAAGGAAGCGACAAGCTTTATGTACCGGTTGAACAAATTGATCAGGTGCAGAAGTATGTCGGATCAGAAGGTAAAGAACCAAAGCTGTACAAACTAGGCGGCAGTGATTGGAAACGTGTGAAGAAAAAAGTGGAAACATCTGTACAGGACATCGCAGATGATCTCATTAAGCTGTATGCGGAACGTGAGGCAAGCAAAGGGTATGCCTTCTCGCCTGATCATGAGATGCAGCGCCAGTTTGAATCAGCGTTCCCTTACCAGGAAACAGATGATCAAATCCGTTCGATTCACGAAATCAAACAAGACATGGAGCGGGAGCGTCCAATGGACCGCCTGCTTTGTGGAGATGTGGGATATGGAAAAACAGAAGTGGCGATTCGAGCGGCCTTCAAAGCCATTGCTGACGGAAAACAGGTTGCTCTGCTTGTACCGACAACCATCTTAGCGCAGCAGCATTTTGACACGATTATGGACCGATTCCAAGACTACCCTGTCAAAATCGCTCAGCTGAGCCGTTTCCGTACAAGAAAAGAAACAACCGAAACGTTAAAAGGGCTGAAAAACGGAACGATTGATATGGTCATCGGCACACACCGTTTGCTTTCTAAAGATATTGTCTATAAAGACTTAGGTTTGTTGATCATTGACGAAGAGCAGCGTTTTGGTGTGACGCATAAAGAGAAAATTAAACAGATGAAAGCCAATATCGATGTACTGACATTAACGGCTACGCCAATTCCGCGTACGCTGCATATGTCTATGCTTGGCGTACGGGATTTATCGGTTATTGAGACACCGCCTGAAAACCGTTTCCCTGTTCAAACTTATGTGGTTGAGTACAATGGCGCTTTAGTCAGAGAAGCGATTGAGCGAGAACTAGCACGCGGCGGTCAAGTGTACTTTCTTTACAACCGTGTTGAAGATATTGAACGCAAAGCAGATGAAATCTCCATGCTAGTCCCAGACGCGAAAGTCAGCTATGCACATGGGAAAATGAGTGAGAACGAGCTGGAATCAGTGATGATCAATTTCCTTGAAGGTGAATCAGATGTATTGGTCAGTACCACCATCATTGAAACGGGAGTCGACATTCCAAATGTGAACACGCTCATCGTCCACGATGCGGATAAAATGGGGCTTTCTCAGCTGTACCAGCTAAGAGGACGAGTAGGACGCTCGAATCGTGTCGCATATGCTTATTTCACGTATCGAAAAGATAAAGTTCTGTCTGAAGTAGCAGAGAAGAGACTTCAAGCTATTAAAGAATTCACAGAGCTCGGATCAGGATTTAAAATTGCGATGCGTGATTTAACGATTCGAGGAGCAGGAAATTTACTTGGTGCACAGCAGCATGGATTCATTGATTCTGTTGGATTCGACCTCTATTCTCAAATGCTGAAAGAAGCCATTGAGGAAAGAAGAGGCGATACAACAGCTCAAGATAAATTCGAACCGGAAATCGATCTGCAAATCGATGCCTACATCCCGGACACTTACATTGCGGATGGGAAGCAAAAGATCGAGATGTATAAACAGTTCAGAGCGATTGGATCAATCGAAGAGCGAAAAGAGCTTCAAGATGAAATGATCGACCGATTTGGTGAATATCCGCAAGAAGTGGCGGACTTGTTCACGATTGCGACGATGAAAGTATACGCAGTGCAGGAACGTGTCGAACTGATCAAGATGGAGAAAGGCATTGTCAGGCTTACTCTTGAAGAGCAAGCAAGCAGTGAAATCGACGGTCAAAAATTATTTGCGCTCAGCAGTAAATATGGTCGTGATATAGGCTTGGGAATGGAAGGCAGCAAGCTGATTATTTCTGTTCAAACGAAAGGCAAGAAGACTGAGGAATGGCTTGAGATCGTTCTGAATATGCTTCGAGGCCTTCAAGAAGTGAAAAAAGAAACCATTCCATCTTCATAAAATTTTGTTTGTCTCTCGTGTATATTACGTTTGATGTGACGGATACTAAACTCAGGGTCAAGTGGTGAATGTTGCATAAAGTGGACGCTTTTGTTCCATTCACCCAACACATCATCAAACGAAAGAGAGGCAGCAGTGAATGAAAGCAACTGGAATTGTACGCCGCATCGATGATCTAGGTAGAGTGGTTATTCCGAAGGAGATTCGCAGAACATTGCGCATCCGGGAAGGAGATCCGCTTGAGATTTTCGTCGACCGCGATGGAGAAGTGATTTTGAAGAAATATTCGCCGATTAGTGAGCTAGGAGACTTTGCGAAGGAATATGCT
This sequence comes from Bacillus sp. LNXM65, assembly GCF_002998575.1. Lineage (NCBI taxonomy): Bacteria > Bacillati > Bacillota > Bacilli > Caryophanales > Bacillaceae > Bacillus > Bacillus sp. LNXM65. Next base: position 29,219 of record NZ_PVRB01000012.1, read on the forward strand.
GATGCATTATTCGACAGTTTGGGTCATTCCATCCTGATCTGTGATCGAGATACGTATATTGCTGTATCCGGCAGTTCGAAAAAAGAGTACTTAAACAAATCCATCAGTGATTTACTTGAACGAACAATGGACCAGCGTAATTCTGTATTAGAAGAAAGCAAAAAAGAAATTCAACTTGTCGATGGTATTGATGATGACGTATCTGCTTATACCATTGCACCTATTGTTGCAAACGGAGATCCTATTGGCGCCGTCGTCTTATTTTCTAAAGAGCGTTCAATGGGAGAAGTGGAGCATAAAGCGGCAGAAACGGCAGCTGGCTTCTTAGCCCGTCAAATGGAACATTAGGTCTAATAATTCTATATCATATAGATAAAACGAAAGAATGCCGATGAAATCATTTGATTTTGTCGGCGTTTTTTATATGGGATGAAACAAAACGAGGAATGTGCCGTCTACTCCTTAGAAAGAAACGGCTTTTCATTCACGTATGATATAATGAGTGCGTTTAACTGTAGATCTATTTTTAAAGGAGTCATCCATGAAAAATGCTGTGAATCAGCCGCATTGGCTTTTCCAGGGTGCGGTGATTTTGACCATCGCAGGCTTGTTATCAAAGGTTCTAAGTGCCGTTTATCGTGTTCCGTTCCAGAACATCGTAGGAGACACAGGGTTTTATATTTATCAGCAAGTGTATCCCTTCCTTGGCATTGCCATCATGCTCGGCACCACAGGGTTTCCTGTCATGGTGTCCAAGCTTCTGAGTGAGCATGGGGAAGAGAATCGAAGGATCATTACAAGGGTATCCTTGGTCTATATCACTTTACTGAGCTTGGTCTTATTTCTTTGTCTTTACATAGGAGCAGGCAGAATTGCGAGCCTTATGGCGGACAGTCAATTAATCCTGCTCATCCAAATGAGTGCTTTCGTGTTTTTATTTCTTCCGCTTACCGTGATGCTGAGGGGAGTTTTTCAGAGTGACGGTATGATGCTTCCAACGGCTATTTCTCAATTGGTGGAGCAACTCATCAGGGTAGGCGTCCTGCTTGTTTTATCCTTCTATTTCGTGAGGCGCGGCTATTCGCTTTATGAAACAGGGGCGGGTGCGGTCTTCTCCTCCATAGCGGGGAGTGCGGCCTCGCTTATACTACTTCTTTTTCTTTGGCTGACATACCGAAAACAGTCTGCTGCAAGTATGACAAGCAAACAGGCGACACTTCGGAAAAAGGATGTTTTGAAGAGTTTGGTGCTGTATACATTCACGATTTGTGTCAGCGGACTGCTCATTTTATGGATGCAAATGGTTGATGCCTTTCATCTGTATGCGTTGCTGCGCAGTGAGGGTCTGAGTGAAGCCGCGGCAAAGGCGGCAAAAGGTGTGTATGACCGAGGACAGCCGTTCTTACAGCTAGGGACGGTGTTTGCCATTAGCATCGGAACCTCTCTTGTGCCATTTTTATCGGCGGCCATGAGGAATGGAGAGCATGAAAAGATAAGGCAAAAAGTGCGTACATCGTTTAAGACCACGTCGGTTTTAGGGATTGGTTCAGCAGTTGGGCTGATTTGTATTCTAGCGTCAGTCAATACCATGCTTTTTCGTAATGACTTAGGCACCGATGCGCTGCAAATATTCTGTATTTCCATCGCATTTACATCGATTGCGATTACGCAAGCAGCTTTACTTCAAGGGCTCGGGCATACTGTGTATCCGGCTGTTGTGGTGATTCTCAGTGTGCTGGTGAAATGGATACTAACGCTTGCACTTGTCCCGCTATTTGGCATCTACGGTGCCGCATGGTCAACCGTATGTGGTTTTCTCGCTGCGGCTCTGCTCAATGCCGTTTATTTGAGGCATAAAGGATGGATTTCTTTGAGAGAGCTGTTCCCAGTGAAAATTCTTTTATCGGCTGCTTTCATGGCCATTGTCTTAATAGGGTATCAGGCACTGTTTTCTTGGGTCATTCCCTTTGAAAAACGTCCTTTTTTCGTTTTAGAGAGCCTGACGTCAGTTTTTATTGGTGGTTTCGCCTTTTTATATAGTATTCTTAAGCTAGAAGTATTTACGGACGAGGAATGGAGACTCATTCCATTAGGAGAAAAGATTTTATATTTTAAACAGATGAGAGGGAATCGAAATGGCAGGTAAGATTACCGTCGTCGGTCTCGGGGCAGGCGACATGGATCAGCTGACGCTCGGTGTATACAAGCAGCTGAAGCAGGCGAAAGAAGTATTTATGAGAACGCAGGATCATCCGCTTACCGCAGAGTTGATGCAGGAGGTCTCATCGCTGACCTTTTTTGATGAAATTTATGAAAAGCACGATCAGTTTGATTCGGTATATCAGGAAATCACTGAAATTTTATTTACAGAGGCTGCGGAACAGGAGATTGTGTACGCAGTACCAGGTCACCCATTTGTCGCAGAAAAGACTGTCCAGCTATTAGTTTCTCAGCAGCACGAACGCGGGATTGATGTGTCTGTTGCTGGTGGACAAAGCTTTTTGGATGCGACGTTTAACTCCTTGCAGATTGACCCAATCGAGGGATTACAATTCGTTGATGCAGGAGATATGAGAGCGGACGATCTGAAATTGACCCAGCATGTCCTCATTTGTCAGGTATATGATCAGCTGACCGCTTCGAATGTGAAACTCACGCTGATGGAAAAGCTTCCTGACGATTATGAAGTCTATATTGTGACTGCGGCTGGAAGCAGTCAGGAACAGATTACTGCCGTTCCTTTATTTGAACTTGATCGAGATGTGTCGATAAATAACTTAACGAGTGTTTATGTACCTCCGATTCAAGATGAAAAGCTGCTTTATCAACAATTTGACACTTTCCGTGACGTCATACGTACATTAAGAGGTCCGGGCGGCTGTCCATGGGATCAAAAACAAACCAATGAGTCACTTAAACCATATTTAATTGAAGAATGCTATGAACTGCTTGAAGCGATCGATGAAGATGATCCAGACCATATGGTGGAAGAGCTCGGAGATGTGCTGCTGCAGGTGTTACTTCACGCCCAAATTGGTGAAGATGACGGCTTTTTCTCAATTGATGACGTCATCCAGCATGTCACAGAAAAAATGATTCGTAGACATCCCCATGTGTTTGGTGACACAAATGTTTCTGAAGCAGCAGATGTGGTCGCCAACTGGGAAAAAATCAAGCAGCAGGAGAAGCCGGAGCGGGCAGCCTCCATTTTGCAATCCATCCCGGCGGCGCTTCCAGCACTAACAAAGGCATATAAGCTCCAAAAGAAAGCCGCCAAAGTAGGCTTTGATTGGACAGATGTGAAAGATATTTGGAACAAATACGAAGAAGAGAAGCAGGAATTTCTCGTTGAAGTGGCAGAGAAGCCGGACGAAAGTGCAACGAAGCAGATGAAAGATGAATTTGGAGATCTTTTGTTTGTTCTCGTCAACATTGGAAGGTTCTATCAGCTAGAGCCTGAAACGGCACTCGCTTCCGCCAACACAAAATTCATGCGTCGCTTTCAGCATATCGAACAAAAAGCAAAGGACATGGGACGTTCATTAGATGACTTAACGCTAGAGGAAATGGACGATCTATGGAACGATGCCAAACGTATAGAAAGAGGTGAGCATACATGAGACTAGATAAATTTTTAAAAGTGTCCCGTTTAATTAAAAGAAGAACATTGGCAAAAGAAGTAGCTGATCAAGGCAGAATTTCTATTAACGGCACACAGGCGAAAGCCAGCTCTGACGTGAAAGAAGGAGACGAGCTTCAAATCCGTTTTGGTCAAAAACTTGTGACGGTTCAAGTCAACGAGTTAAAGGACACGACGAAAAAAGAAGAAGCCGCTGGCATGTATACTGTGCTAAAAGAAGAAAAAACAGCAGAATAGGGCTTGTTCTAAATGATCCTCCTGTCACATACAATGCAGTAACAATGCAAGTATGAGATATGGGGGATGTATAAATGAATCAATATTATAATCAACCTCAAGGCACGAAGCTGTCATCAGAAGCGGAGCACAATGTCACAATGCGAAACAGAAAGCATTTAGATATTACCGGTGTCAAACAGGTGGAAAGCTTTGATAATGAAGAATTTCTGCTTGAGACGGTCATGGGGATTCTCGCTATCCGTGGAGAAAATCTGCAAATGAAAAACCTAGACGTCGAAAAAGGCGTTGTATCGATCAAAGGGCGTGTCTTTGACTTAATTTATGTAGATGAGCAGCACGGGGAGAAAGCTAAAGGATTTTTTAGCAAGCTGTTTAAATGACGCTGACAGTCCAGTTTTATACGATGCTTTCGATGGTAGCGATGGGCATCTGGCTGGGCGCATCGCTTGATACGTACAAGCTGTTTGTGAATCGGGAAAAGACAGCAAAATGGCTTTTGGTTATACACGATCTCCTTTTTTGGCTGGTACAGGGCCTCTTATTCTTTTATGTCCTGCTGCTGACAAATGAAGGAGAATTCAGGCTTTATATCTTTCTAGCCGTTGCACTAGGTTTTTCGATGTATCAGGCATTGATGAAACAGCTGTATATGAACATTCTCAAGTTTATGATGATGTGTGTGTATCAGACCGCTCTCGTCCTGAAACGGCTGGTCATGTCCATCGTCTTCCAGCCAATCCGCTGGCTGCTGACATTGATTATAAGTGCTATTATGTTCTTGCTCCACTTGCTCTTACGTCTTGTTCATTTTACGTTTCGGCTCGTGTGGAAGGTGCTGTCCATTGTTTGTTATCCGCTCATCTGGTTACTTAATGTGACCATTATTCATCGGATTCCCGAAAAATGGCGAACATCAATGAGATTGTTTTTCTCTAAAGGAGCAGGAATTTTACAAGGGACCAAGAAATTATCTGGTACCATCAAAACGAAATGGAAACAATTCTGGACAAAGTAAGAGAGGAGGCCTTCAACCTTGAACAAGAGAAAAAGAAATATCGCACAAATTCAAAATGATTACCAAAAACAAATGGAACAGCAAGCACAGCGCTTAAAACGCAAACGCCGTGGACTCCTTAGAAGGCTTACCGTGTTTGGTGTGATTGTGCTCATGTTTGCTGTCTTGGTGACAAGTGCCCTCTGGTCGCAATCGTCCTCATTAAAGGAAAAAGAAGAGAAGAAGGTTGCGCTTGAAAAAGAATTGAAGCAATTACAAACAAAGCAGGAAGATATTTCTGATGAAATTAAAAAGCTGAAAAGCAAAGAATACGTACTCGAACTGGCACGACGAGACTATTATATGTCCAAAAAAGGCGAAAAAATCTTTGATGTGGGCAATAAGAGCGATTAGCCTTGTTGACACTTAAAATTCAGTTTATGTATAATTGAACAAATGAGATTTTTTTATAAGTCTAAGGAGGAGCACTTTTTTTATGTCGATTGAAGTTGGCAGCAAGTTACAAGGGAAAGTTACGGGCATTACAAATTTTGGAGCTTTTGTGGAGTTGCCAGGCGGTTCAACTGGTCTCGTTCATATCAGTGAGGTAGCCGATAACTATGTAAAAGATATTAATGAGCATTTAAAAGTCGGTGAACAAGTTGAAGTGAAAGTGATTAACGTTGAAAAAGACGGTAAAATCGGCTTGTCCATTAAAAAAGCAAAAGATCGTCCTCAACAACAACAATCAAGACCGAGCAGAAATGATTTCCGTCCGAAGGAATCGTTTGAGCAAAAAATGAACAAATTCTTAAAAGATAGTGAAGACCGCTTAACATCTTTAAAACGTAACACGGAATCAAAACGTGGGGGACGCGGAGCAAGAAGAGGTTAACTTGTTGCTGCTTTCTATATATCTTTCACAACAAAGCACCTGCTGTCCGCAGGTGCTTTTTTTCTTGATCCATACGACATTTTTTGAGATTTCTTCATTTAATTTAGAACTTCCTATTGACGGACAAGCGATTCCTTTGTATTATAGATCTTGTGCTTCTTAGCGCATTTTTATTATGGCGGTGTAGCTCAGCTGGCTAGAGCGTACGGTTCATACCCGTGAGGTCGGGGGTTCGATCCCCTCCGCCGCTATCCTTTTTAGTAGAACATAAAAGCAAGGCCCGTTGGTCAAGCGGTTAAGACACCGCCCTTTCACGGCGGTAACACGGGTTCGAATCCCGTACGGGTCATCTTCAAAACAGCTTTCTTTAGGAAGGCTGTTTTTTTGTGTCTTCGTAAAATTCTGATGAAAGACATCGACTTTCATGAAAGTATGCCTCTTTGACGAATAAAGCGTCGAACGTTTTATGGAAACGACAACTTCTTTTGACAAAATTTCTTTTTCACCTTCGCTATAATGACAAGCAACGAATATCAGGTGGGGGATGAAAAGATGGAAAAACTAGAAAGAAGAACTGATTTAACAGGAGCGGGGTTTGAAAGAATCAGTGCAGGGTTAAAAAAGATGAAAAACCTGTTTCTTCATCACACGCATTCTCTTTTTTTCTATAAAGGGTTTATTTATGTTGTACTTGGTTTTTTATTAGGACGAGCCTTTATTTTATCTGAAATTATGCCGTTTGCTCTGCCTTTCTTCGGCTCCATGCTGCTTATCAAAAGAGATAAGGCCATGCTTGCTTGTCTCGCTTTACTCGCTGGAGCCATGACGATATCACCTCAAAACGCATTGTTTGTGTTTGCGTCGTTGATCGTGTTTCTCCTTATGTCCAAGGTGGTTTCTTTCATCATCAAAGACCCAGTGAAAACATTGCCGGTTGTCATTGTGCTGTCAATGCTGATCACCCGAGGAGCATTTGTTTACCTAGAGCAAGGTGCTATGCAAAGCTACGATTACGTCATGGCGGGTGTTGAAGCAGGACTTGCCTTCATTTTGACACTGATTTTCCTTCAAAGCCTGCCGATTTTTACAGTCAGGAAAATCAAACACTCCTTAAAGGTTGAAGAAATTATTTGCTTTATGATTTTAATTGCCTCAGTTTTAACAGGTCTGGCTGGTATCACATTTCAAGGGATGCAGGCAGAGCATATTTTGTCACGTTATGTAGTGCTGAGCTTTGCCTTTATTGGAGGAGCCAGTATTGGTTGTACGGTGGGTGTCGTGACAGGATTAATTCTCGGTCTCGCTAACATCGGAAACCTTTATCAGATGAGTCTTCTTGCCTTTTCAGGCTTATTAGGGGGATTGCTGAAAGAGGGGAAGAAAGCAGGCGCAGCCATTGGCTTAATTGTGGGTTCCTTACTTATTTCCCTATACGGAGAAGGATCAGCAGGTCTCGTGACCACGCTGTATGAATCACTTATTGCAGTTGCGCTCTTCTTACTCACGCCACAATCAGTGACCTCTAAGGTAGCGAAATATATTCCTGGTACGGTAGAGCATGTACAAGAACAGCAGCAATACGCCCGGAAAGTACGGGATGTGACAGCAAAAAAGGTAGACCAATTTTCTAATGTATTTCATGCGCTGTCTGAGAGTTTTGCGACATTTTACGAATCCATTCCTGAAGAAAAGAAGCAGGAAGAGGATGTAGATCTTTTTTTAAGTACGATCACAGAACGATCCTGTCAAACGTGCTATAAGAAAAATAAATGCTGGGTGCAGAACTTTGATACAACCTATGAACTGATGAAACAAGTTATGCATGAATCTGATGAAAAAACCTACGAGCATAACCGGAAATTGAAGAAGAAATTTAGCCAGCACTGCTCAAAATCAAAACATGTCGAGGAATTGATTGAAGAGGAGATCGCTTACTATAAAGCCAACCAGACTCTGAAGAAAAAGGTCCAAGACAGCAGACGACTTGTAGCCGAACAGCTGATGGGGGTCTCACAAGTGATGGAGGATTTTTCCCGGGAAATAAAACGAGAAAGAGAACAGCATTTTATTCAAGAAGAGCAGATGATAGAAGCACTTCAGCACTTTGGGATTGAAATTCAGCAAGTAGAAATTTATAGCTTGGAGCAGGGGAATGTCGATATTGAAATGAGAATCCCATATTGCCAAGGACATGGTGAATGTGAAAAAATCATCGCTCCCATGCTCTCAGATATTTTAGAAGAACAGATTTTAGTCAAAGCAGAGCAGTGTGCAGAGCACCCAACAGGCTATTGCCACGTTGTATTCGGCTCTGCAAAATCATATCGAGTGGCTACAGGCGTAGCGCATGCAGCGAAAGGCGGAGGGTTAGTGTCTGGGGATAGCTACAGCATGATGGAGCTGGGTGCGGGCAAATATGCCGCAGCTATTAGTGATGGAATGGGCAATGGAGCAAGGGCTCATTTTGAAAGCAATGAAACGATTAAGCTGTTAGAAAAAATATTGGCGTCAGGTATCAATGAAAAAGTGGCAATCAAAACCATTAATAGTATTTTATCTTTACGAACGACGGATGAAATCTATTCTACATTAGATTTATCAATTATTGATTTACAGGATGCGAGCTGTAAGTTCCTCAAGATTGGTTCAACACCCAGCTTTATTAAACGGGGTGATCAGGTGATGAAGGTACAAGCGAGCAACTTACCGATTGGGATTATTGATGAATTTGAAGTGGAGGTAGTGAGTGAACAGATGAAGGCAGGAGATCTGCTGATTATGATGAGTGATGGCATTTTCGAAGGACCAAAGCATATTGAAAATCATGATCTGTGGGTGAAGCGCAAAATGAAAAGCTTTAAAACAGAAGATCCGCAAGAGATTGCTGATTTATTAATGGAAGAGGTCATTCGAACAAGAGCGGGTCAAATTGACGACGATATGACGGTTGTTGTCATCAGGCTTGATCACAACACACCAAAATGGGCATCCATTCCGACTGGTACATTCTATCTTGAGAAACAAGAGATTTCTTAAAATATCGTATAATATGAATTTCTTCTGGCGATGATGGGGATATAAAGCATTCAGTTACGATCCCAGGAGGAATGAAGATGCGAAAAGGTCACGTAAACCAAATCTTATTGATTACAGATGGCTGCTCAAATCACGGGGAAGATCCACTTGCGATTGCCTCATTGGCAAAGGAACAAGGGATTACAGTCAATGTCATTGGCATTATGGAGGAAAACAGACACGATCATGAAGCGATGAAAGAAGTCGAGGGGATTGCCCTCGCAGGCGGAGGCATTCATCAGGTTGTCTACGTCCAGCAGTTATCTCAAACGGTACAAATGGTCACAAAAAAAGCGATGACACAAACCTTACAAGGTGTTGTGAATCAAGAATTGCAGCAAATACTTGGCAAAGACACTGAAATTGAAGAGCTTCCGCCTGATAAGCGTGGGGAAGTGATGGAAGTAGTCGATGAGTTAGGAGAGACGGTTCATCTTCAAGTACTTGTGCTTGTTGATACAAGTGCAAGTATGAAACCGAAGCTGCCGACCGTTAAAGAAGCACTCATCGATCTCTCTATTAGTTTAAATTCAAGGATTGGTGAAAATCAGTTTGGGATGTGTATATTTCCCGGGAAAAACTCAGATGCTGAAATTGTGTTGAATTGGACGCCTCGATTCGATTCGTTATCATCTATTTTCCCGAAACTGACCACGGGAGGAATTACTCCAACTGGACCAGCGCTTCGAGAAGCACTCCAGCATTTCAAATCAGTTCGTTCGCGTAAAGGGCTGCTTGAAGCAAAGGAAGAGCATGATAATGAATTCGGCTTCTAACATTCCGTTAGGCACGGTGATTCAAGGGAAATGGCATCACCATCATTACCGCATTGTAAAAGAGCTGGGAAAAGGGGCGAACGGTATTGTCTATCTAGCCGAATCGCCAAATGGTCAAGTAGCCCTTAAAGTGAGTGATGACAGTATGCTCATTGCATCTGAAGTCAATGTATTAAAATCCTTTTCTAAGGCTCCTGTGAAAACCATGGGGCCTTCTTTTTATGATATGGATGATGCGATTTATCCCGGTATGCTTCAAAAGCGTTCCTTTTATGTGATGGAGTATGTCAGAGGCCCGTTACTGCTTGAATTTGTAAAACAAAAAGGTGATGAGTGGATCGTCGTTTTAATGGTTCAGCTTTTATCTAACCTGGGTCATTTACATCAGGAAGGCTGGATTTTTGGTGACTTGAAGCCAGATAATCTCATCGTGTCAGGTCCCCCAGCCGCGATCCGGTGCATTGATGTAGGGGGAACGACAAAAGCAGGCAGGGCAATCAAGGAGTATACAGAGTTTTTTGATCGAGGCTATTGGGGATTCGGCACAAGAAAGGCAGAGCCATCCTATGATCTGTTTGCCTTAAGTATGGTGATGGTGAATTGTGCGTATAAGAAAGAATTCAAAAAAGGAGCAGAACCGGAAAAGCAGCTTTACAGAGCGATTGAAGGACATCCTTTATTAAAGCGTTATGAAAGGGTGTTAAAGGCTGCTCTACAAGGTAAATATCAATCAGCGGCGGCTATGAAGAGTGCGATGCTGAAAGAAGGACAGCTGATCGCTTCAAGAAAAGCGAGTCAAAAGAAGCAGCAGCAAAAAAACGGGCAAAAGCCCGCTGTTCATCAAAATCAACAGGTGACTTCACGATCGAGAGTTGCAGCAGCAAAAAGAACACCAGTACGCAAAAAATCAGGCGGGCTTTTTGAAACTGTTCTGATCGTGTGCAGTGTACTTGCTCTTTACTGTGCATATGTGGTTTTGTTCCTGCTATAGACCTGTAAAAAAGCAGGCTTCATCTTTGCTTGGAGCTACTGAAAGTGATAGGATATGTATATCTTTAAATTACCTGCTCTTTGTGAGGAGGAAGTTGTGAATAGAATTGAATCATTTTTGAAAAAACATGATGTTTACCTTGAAAATACGACAGTCATTGTCGGGGTTTCTGGCGGACCAGATTCCATGCTTTTACTGCACGAACTAAACAAACGTCGAAAAGGTTCCTATCAGCTGATTGCAGCCCATGTAGATCACATGTTCAGAGGAGAAGAATCCTTTGCTGATTTGGCATTTGTTGAGGCTTACTGCAAGGAGCAAGAGATTCCTTTTGAATCGGCCCGCATACAGGTCACCCAATATGCAAAAGAAAACCACTTAAACAAACAGGCAGCTGCAAGGGAGTGCAGATATGCTTTCTTTCGTCAATTGATGGAGCAATACAACGCTCAATTCATAGCGCTTGCACATCATGGAGACGACCAAGTAGAAACAATGATGATGAGGCTTGCGAGAGGGACTGTTGGAATAGGACTCGCCGGTATCCAAGCAAAACGTCCTTTTCAAGATGGATGGCTGATTCGGCCGCTCATTGGATATTCCAAGGACGACGTGCTGACCGCTTGTGAAAAAGAACATATTCCCTATGTCATTGATCAAAGCAATCACACTGATGACTACTTGAGAAACCGGATAAGAAGACACATTCTTCCCGTGTTAAAAGAAGAGGCACCTCATGTACATGAAAGCTTTCAGTTTGTAAGTGACATGCTGACTGAGGATGAGCAATACTTGCAGGCATTAACAAAGGAACAAATGAACCAAGTGATAACGAATCAATCGCCTAAGCAAATTAAGATCAAAACGAAGCCTTTGCTTGACCTGCCTTTGCCTTTACAAAGAAGAGGCATTCAACTAATATTAAACTATCTTTATGAAAACACTCAATCAGCGTTTTCAAACCAGCATATTCTAGGGACTTTGGACTGGTTATCTCATACCGAACAACCGTCTGGATCATTAGATTTGCCAAAAGGTTTACAAGCTGTCAAGTCTTATGATTACTGTATGTTTACCTTTGAACGATCGCTTGTACTAGACCAGTCTTATGCTCTTCACTTAAAGGGTGAGCTTGGAGAGGAGCTTTTCCTTCCGAATGGGCAGTCTATCGTGGTATCAAATCATGTTCCGAAGGATGCACGGAACGGAAACCATTTTTTCTTGCTTCAAAAAGATCATGTTCGTCTCCCTTTGATCATTCGCTCACGAAAAAATGGTGATCGAATCAAACTTAAAGGGATGAATGGATCAAAAAAGGTGAAGGATATATTTATTGATAAAAAAGTGCCTCTTGCAGAAAGAGACAGCTGGCCGATCGTCACTGACTCGGATCATCAAATCATCTGGATCCCAGGTCTGAAAAAATCCGTTTTTGAAGAAATTGATATGACAAACAGCGATCTCATTGTATTACAATATAGACAGCATGAAAATTTGTAGGGGGCAAGCAAAAGCATGAAACAAGATATTGAAAAGGTTTTGATCTCAGAAGAAGAGATCCAGCAAAAAGTGAAGGAACTGGGTGCAACATTAACCAGCGATTATGATGGTAAATTTCCCCTGGCTATTGGTGTTTTGAAAGGGGCTCTTCCATTCATGGCAGACCTGATCAAACACATTGATACATATTTAGAACTTGATTTTATGGATGTATCTAGCTACGGAAAATCTACCGTATCTTCAGGAGAAGTAAAGATCATTAAGGATCTTGATACTTCTGTTGAAGGAAGAGATATTTTAATTATGGAAGATATCATCGACAGTGGGTTAACTTTGAGCTATCTGGTAGAGCTTTTCCGATACCGTAAAGCAAATTCCATAAAAATTGTGACATTGCTTGATAAACCAAGCGGTCGTAAAGCAGACATCAAAGCAGATTATGTTGGATTTGAAGTGCCAGATGCATTTGTTGTCGGCTATGGATTGGATTTCGCTGAACGTTACCGAAACCTCCCGTATATTGGAGTGTTAAAACCATCTGTTTACGAAGGCTAATCAGCATACGTATACATGAGGTTATTGGTTGTATTGGAATGATTTTCTATGATACTATTGAACATAGTTGTGCTTACTGTGGGAGGAGGTAAGGAATGAATCGGGTTTTTCGTAATACGATTTTTTATATACTTATTTTATTACTTGTGATAGGGGTAGTCAGTTGGTTAGGATCCCCTAATCAAAAGCCTGAGAACATGTCTTACAGCAAATTTTCGCAAAATCTAAGTGCGGGAAAAGTGGAGAGTATCTCCATTCAGCCTGTAAGAGGGGTTTATGAAATTCGTGGTCAATTAGATGGCGCGAAGAAAGATCAATACTTCATTACCCATGTTCCAGATGGTCAAGGTGTTGACCAGATTTACAGTGCACTGAAGAATACAGATGTAAAAGTAGAACCAGCACCTGAAACAAATGGATGGTTGCAAGTTCTGACAACCATCATTCCGTTTATCATCATCTTTATCCTGTTCTTCTTCTTATTGAACCAAGCTCAGGGCGGTGGAAGCCGTGTGATGAACTTTGGTAAGAGTAAGGCGAAGCTTTACACAGAAGAGAAGAAACGTGTGAAATTTAAAGATGTTGCCGGTGCAGATGAAGAAAAGCAAGAGCTTGTAGAAGTGGTTGAATTCCTAAAGGACCCACGTAAATTTGCGGAGCTTGGCGCAAGAATACCTAAAGGGGTTTTACTAGTAGGGCCTCCAGGTACAGGTAAAACTTTGCTTGCGAGAGCATCTGCAGGAGAAGCAGGCGTTCCTTTCTTCAGCATCAGTGGTTCTGACTTCGTCGAGATGTTCGTCGGTGTCGGTGCATCACGTGTACGTGATTTATTCGAAAATGCGAAAAAGAATGCACCTTGCTTAATCTTTATTGATGAGATTGATGCAGTGGGTCGTCAGCGTGGAGCCGGTCTTGGCGGTGGTCATGACGAGCGTGAACAAACGCTTAACCAGCTTCTTGTTGAAATGGATGGTTTTAGTGCGAACGAAGGTATTATTATCATTGCTGCGACGAACCGTGCAGATATCCTAGATCCTGCATTGCTGCGTCCGGGACGTTTTGACCGTCAAATTACGGTTGACCGACCAGATGTCATTGGCCGTGAAGAAGTACTGAAGGTTCATGCGAAAAACAAACCGCTTGATGATACAGTGAACTTGAAAGCCATTGCAAGCAGAACACCTGGGTTCTCTGGAGCAGATCTTGAGAACTTACTAAACGAAGCAGCGCTAGTTGCTGCCCGTCATAACAAAAAGAAAATCGATATGCGTGATATCGACGAAGCGACTGACCGTGTCATCGCTGGACCGGCGAAGAAAAGCCGCGTCATTTCGAAGAAAGAACGTAATATCGTGGCTTACCATGAAGCAGGTCATACTGTGATTGGACTTATCCTAGACGAAGCGGACATGGTGCATAAAGTAACGATCGTTCCTCGTGGTCAGGCAGGCGGATATGCGGTCATGCTTCCAAGAGAAGACCGTTATTTCCAAACGAAGCCAGAGCTTCTTGATAAAATTGTCGGCTTGCTCGGCGGTCGTGTTGCAGAGGAAATTACGTTTGGTGAAGTAAGCACAGGCGCTCACAACGACTTCCAGCGTGCAACAGGCATTGCAAGAAAAATGGTTACTGAGTTCGGTATGTCTGATAAGCTTGGTCCGCTTCAGTTCGGTCAAGCACAAGGTGGTCAAGTGTTCCTAGGCCGTGATTTTAACAACGAGCCGAATTATAGTGAAGCCATTGCTTACGAGATTGACCAAGAAATTCAGCGTTTCATCAAGGACAGCTACGAACGTGCGAAACAAATTCTCACTGAGAACAAAGATAAGCTAGAAATTATCGCACAGGCCCTTTTAGAAGTTGAAACATTAGATGCTGAGCAAATTAAATCTCTTTACGAAACTGGAAAGCTTCCAGAGCGTATATACGCGGATGACGAAGAGAAAAACGATGATGTGAAAGTGAACATCAAGAAAAAAGAAGAAGATGAGGAGATCTAATCTCCTTCTGTGAAAGCTGCCGGGATCACCGGCAGCTTTTTTTATTTCGATTCATGAATGGATCGGTTTCGAATTGTTTACAAATGGAACTCAATTCGTGTATGGTATGATAGAAAGTCGAAAAATGCTCTTTTTGAGAAACTATTCAAAGTGGTGATGAAGTTGTTACTCGTGATAGATGTAGGAAACACAAATACCGTTTTAGGTGTTTATCATAATGGCGATCTAAACTACCATTGGCGAATTGAAACAAGCCGTCATAAAACAGAAGACGAATTTGGTATGGCCATCAGGTCTTTATTTGATTATGTGGGGCTGATGTTTGATCAAATAGAAGGAATTATCATCTCGTCTGTTGTCCCGCCGATGATGTTTGCACTAGAAAGAATGTGCGAGAAGTACTTTCACTTAACACCCCAAATTGTAGGGCCTGGAATGAAGACTGGATTAAACATTATGTGTGACAATCCAAAGGAAGTCGGGGCTGATCGAATTGTGAATGCAGTAGCGGCGATTCACCTATATGGGGCACCTCTCATTGTGGTAGACTTTGGCACAGCGACAACCTATTGCTATATCAATGAACAAAAACAATACATGGGTGGGGCAATTGCACCTGGTATTACCATCTCAACAGAGGCTTTATATACAAGAGCGGCGAAGCTGCCGAGAATTGAAATTGTCCGTCCAGATCACATTGTTGGAAAAAACACCATTAGTGCGATGCAATCCGGCATCCTTTATGGATATGTTGGGCAAGTCGAGGGAATAGTGAAACGGATGAAGCAGCAAGCGAAACAAACACCGAAAGTCATTGCAACAGGCGGTTTGTCGACATTGATTGGAAATGAATCAGACTGCATTGATATTGTCGATCCGTTCTTAACATTAAAAGGACTTCAACTCATTTATGAGCGTAATCGTGTCGGTGTACTATAGGAGGTTTAAAATCGAATGGATTACTTAGTTAAAGCGTTAGCATATGACGGAAAAGTCCGAGCATATGCTGCAAACACAACAGATACAATCAATGAAGCACAAAGAAGACACCATACATGGCCAACAGCATCAGCAGCGATTGGGAGAACAATGACAGCTACAGTCATGATGGGTGCTATGCTGAAAGGCGAAAATAAGCTAACGGTCAAAATTGAAGGCGGTGGACCAATCGGTGCCATCATTGCTGATGGAAACGCAAAAGGTCAGGTGCGCGGATATGTCTCAAACCCACAAGTCCACTTTGACTTAAATGAACATGGCAAGCTGGATGTCAGACGTGCAGTCGGGACATCTGGAACGTTGAGTGTTGTCAAAGATATCGGACTGAAAGATCACTTTACAGGACAAACGGAGATCGTCTCAGGTGAAATTGGAGATGACTTCACTTATTATCTTGTCTCTTCTGAGCAAGTGCCTTCCTCTGTAGGCGTAGGGGTTCTGGTCAATCCAGATAACTCGATCCTTGCAGCAGGCGGTTTCATCATTCAATTGCTGCCTGGAACAGAAGATGCTGTCATCGAAAGACTAGAAAAGCAGCTCTCAACCATTGAACCCATTTCTAAACTCATTGAAAAAGGGATGACACCAGAAGAAATTTTAGAAGAAGTACTCGGAGAAAAACCTCAAATTTTAGAAACCGTACCTGTCGAATTCTCTTGTAACTGCTCAAAAGAACGTTTTGCTAATGGCATTATCAGCCTAGGGAAAGCCGAAATTGACGACATGATTGAACAAGACGGACAAGCAGAAGCTCAATGCCATTTTTGTAACGAAACGTATGTATTTACAAAAGAAGAGCTAGAAGAGCTACGTGAAGAAATAACCCGCTAAGCTCTAAGCAGCGGGTTTTCTTTTTAGAATGGAAAGGAGACGAAAAATGAGACTAAAAGCAAGAGTGGTATGGACATTTATCCTCGTGTTGCTTATGATCAATGCCGTTGTCATTGCATATGTATTAACAAAGTCGCAAATGTCACAGGCTTCTTCAAATGGGAAGAGCGGTGAAGAAATTGCGTCGATTGGAAAAGAGAAGGTGACGCGTCAAGAATGGTTAAAGAAGATGGAAGACCGCTATGGCAAGGCAACACTTGAGCAAATGATTAATCAGAAGGTGGTCAATCAGCTTGCGAAAGAAAACAAGCTTGAGGTGTCTTCAAAAGAGATCAATCGTGAATTGCTCATGCTTAAAGCGGTATCTAATAACTTCTACGAAGATGGACATACGAGTGAAAAGGAATGGAAAGAACAGATTCGTTATCAAATTTTATTAGAGCAGCTTTTAACGAGAGATGCTGTCGTTTCTGAAAAAGAAGCGAAATCCTTTTATGAAAAAAACAAGGACTTATATCAATATGATGATTCATACCGTATTCGTCATATCGTCGTGAAGACAAAAGGCGAAGCTGAAAATGTATTGAAGGATCTGAAAGGCGGATCTAGCTTCGAAGCGGTGTCAGCTGAACGCTCCATTGACCGCTACACCTCTCCATATGGCGGAGATCTTGGGTTTGTGACAGAAGAACAAGAAAGTATACCAGCCCTATACATACAGGAAGCTCAAAAGCTTCAGCCAGACGAATGGACAAAAGAACCGATCGAGACCAAAAACGGGTATGCCATTATTCAACTAAAAGAAAAATTAGATGGCCGCTCCTTCTCTTATGAAGAAGTCAAAGATCAGATCAAAAGGCAGATTGCCATGGAAGACCTAGGTGAAAAGGCGAATGTCAAAACCCTGTGGAAAGAAGCAAAAGTCACATGGTTTTACGATGGCGACCAGGACTAAAAGCATTGACAAAATTTTTTGAAATTGATAATTTAATATTAATACAATAAAATTACTCGGAGATAGAGGTGTTAGTGATGGCTCGTATTGCAAATTCAGTTTTTGAACTAATAGGAAATACACCAGTCGTTAAATTAAACCGTTTAGTAGATGAAGACAGTGCGGATGTCTACTTGAAACTTGAATATATGAACCCGGGCAGCAGTGTAAAAGATCGTATTGCGTTAGCGATGATCGAAGATGCTGAAGCGAAAGGTACTTTAAAAGCCGGCGACACGCTCATTGAACCAACAAGCGGAAACACAGGGATCGGTCTTGCGATGGTAGCGGCAGCTAAAGGAATTAACGCAATTCTAGTGATGCCAGACACAATGAGTCAGGAGCGCCGCAACCTTTTACGCGCTTATGGTGCAGAGCTTGTATTAACACCAGGTGCAGAAGGAATGAAAGGTGCCATTAAAAAGGCAGAAGAATTGGCAGAAGAGCATGGTTACTTCATGCCTCAACAATTTAGCAACGAAGCCAATGCGGAGATTCACCGTCGTACTACAGGAAAAGAAATTCTTGAACAGTTTGACGGCGAGCTTGATGCATTTATTGCAGGTGTTGGTACGGGCGGCACGATTACGGGTGCTGGTGAAGTCCTAAAAGAAGCCATCCCATCGATTCAGCTTTATGCGGTAGAGCCGACAGATTCTCCTGTATTATCAGGCGGAAAGCCAGGCCCGCATAAAATCCAAGGGATAGGAGCAGGTTTTATCCCTTCAATCTTGAACACGGAAGTATATGACGGTATTATCCAAGTGAAAAACGAAGATGCATTTGAGCTTGCAAGAAAAGCAGCGAAAGAGGAAGGGATCCTTGGCGGTATTTCTTCAGGAGCAGCTATTTACGCAGCACTTCAAACAGCGAAGAAGCTTGGTAAAGGGAAAAAGGTTCTGGCAATCATCCCAAGTAATGGGGAGCGTTATCTCAGTACACCTCTTTATCAATTCGATTAAACCAATTACCCCAGCATTTGCTGGGGTTTTTTTATGAAATCTGTAGATGGAAAGCAAATACTATTTTCTAAATAAATTGGATTGCATTACAATAAGATTAATGAAAATGAAAAAGGATGATAACATGACACAACGCAGGCCGATGGGCATCAAAATTCCTTTTACGAAAGATGCTTTCCTGAAAAGATACGAACAATTAACTGCTGGCGAAACACACCATGTTCTTCTTGAAAGTGCTCGCGGCGGTTCATACAGCATTGCTGGCATTGACCCGGTTGCTAAAGCGAAGGGGAAAGACGGGATGACAACCATCCATTATCAAGATGAGGTGCTGTTCAAAGAAGGCGATCCATTCAGAGCGTTTACGGATTGGTTCCAAACCCTTCAAACCGAAATGAATGAGGAATATCCTGATTTTCAAGGCGGGGCGATTGGATTTTTAAGCTATGATTATGCTAGATATATCGAACATTTTAAAATGCTGTCCATTGATGACCTGAAAACACCTGATCTTTATTTCCTCGTGTTTAATGATGTTGCGGTCTTTGATCATGAAGAAAACGTGCTGTGGCTGATCACTCACACAGAAGGAACGGAACCTGTGAGTGACACTCATCAAAGACTCGAAGATTTGAAGCGAAAGTGGACAAGCTCTTCAGAAGAATCAGCGCAATCTCTTGTTCATGAATCTTCTGCAGAATTTGTACCAGCAGCACCGTTTACCGAAGAAACCTTTGGAGAAGCAGTAGAGAAAATTAAGCAATATATCGCAAGCGGTGATGTGTTCCAAGTGAATTTATCCATCAGACAAGATGAACAGCTCCACACACATCCGTATGATTTATACAAAACGTTACGTCAAGTCAATCCATCTCCGTATATGTCTTATCTGCACACGCCTGATTTCCAGATTGTTTGTGGATCTCCAGAGCTGCTTATTAAGAAAAAGGGGAATCAATTAGAAACAAGACCGATTGCGGGTACAAGATCAAGAGGCAAAGACGACGCTGAGGATCAAGCGCTGGCAAAAGAGCTCATTGAAAATGAAAAAGAACGCGCAGAGCATGTGATGCTCGTGGATCTTGAGCGGAATGACCTTGGACGCGTGTCTACTTATGGCTCAGTAAAAGTGAACGAATTTATGGCGATTGAGAAATATTCACACGTGATGCACATTGTATCCAACGTACAAGGGGAACTGCGTAATGATTGTGATGCAGTAGATGTCATGAGAGCTGTATTCCCAGGCGGAACAATTACAGGTGCTCCAAAGGTGAGAACAATGGAAATCATAGAAGAGCTTGAGCCGACAAGGCGTGGGCTTTATACTGGATCTATAGGCTGGTTTGGATTCAATCAAGATATGCACTTTAACATCGTCATTCGTACGGCGTACTGCACTGAAGGCAAAGCCTTTATGCAGTCGGGTGCTGGGATCGTCATCGATTCTGTACCAAAGCACGAATACAAAGAATCGATTAAAAAAGCCTATGCAGTGAAAAAAGCATTACAGTTGAGCAAAGAAGAGACTATTTTGAGTTAGAGGTGAGCAGAGCATGATATTAATGATTGATAATTATGATTCATTTACGTACAACTTGGTCCAGTATTTAGGTGAGCTTGGAGAAGAATTGATCGTGAAACGGAATGATCAAGTAACCATTCAAGAAATCGAAGAACTCAAGCCGGATTTTCTCATGATTTCCCCGGGGCCA
The DNA here is from genome assembly GCF_002998575.1 of Bacillus sp. LNXM65. Taxonomy (NCBI): domain Bacteria; kingdom Bacillati; phylum Bacillota; class Bacilli; order Caryophanales; family Bacillaceae; genus Bacillus; species Bacillus sp. LNXM65. Next base: position 49,386 of record NZ_PVRB01000012.1, read on the forward strand.
TGCAGTCCAGATGAAGCGGGAATTAGTATGGAGGCGATCAAGCACTTTGCGGGAAGTATTCCGATCTTCGGTGTGTGTCTAGGTCATCAATCCATCGCGCAAGTTTTTGGCGGGGATGTCGTTCGTGCAGAGCGCTTAATGCACGGTAAAACGTCAGAGATTGCACATGACGGAAAAGGCGTCTTCACTGGTCTCCAAAATCCGCTTGTCGCAACGAGATATCATTCATTAATTGTCAAAAACGAGACGCTGCCGGAGTGCTTTGACGCAACAGCCAGCACAAAGGAAGGCGAGCTCATGGCCATTCGCCATAAAGAGCTGCCAATTGAAAGTGTACAGTTTCATCCTGAATCGATTATGACGTCCTTCGGAAAAGAAATGCTTAAAAATTTCATTGAAACCTATCGTAAAAAGGGGCATGAAGTAAACGCATGATCATTTATCTGAACGGTCAGTATATAGAGGAGAAAGACGCGACTCTTTCTCCTTTTGATCATGGTTTTCTATATGGCATCGGTGTATTCGAAACATTTACCAGCCTGGCAGGACAAGTCTTTCTGTTAGATTGGCACCTTGAAAGGCTCAATCAATCATTGCGTGACCTTTGCATCGAATCCACAATAGAGAAACCATTTGTACTCGACATTATTCATACCTTACTAAATAAAAACGAAATAGCCGGTGGACACGCGAGAATTCGCTTCAATGTTTCTGCGGGCAGGGGCAATGGATTTTCTGCAGATCCTTATGAAGAGCCTGTCGTGTTTGTCATGATCTCTCCATTCCGGCCCGAATCTGTTTTAGATGAGAAACAGGGAGTCATTCTTCAAACGAGGAGAAATACCCCGGAAGGTCCGAGGCGCCTTAAGTCTCACCATTATATGAACAACCTGCTGGCTAAAAGAGAAGTGGGAAATGATCCGAAATTAGAAGGTATCTTTTTAACAAAAGAAAATGATGTGGCAGAAGGAATTACTTCCAATGTATTTTGGCGAAAAGGCGATGTGATTTATACACCGTCACTTGATACAGGCATTTTAAATGGAGTCACTCGTCGATATTGTATCGAAACACTCCAAGCGATGGAGGCTTCACTAAAAGTAGGGCGATATACAGTCTCCCATTTGCTATCAGCTGATGAGGCATGGATGACCAATTCTGTTCAAGGGATTGTGCCTTTCAGAAGTATAGGGGAAATCTCCTTTCCTCAAAACAGCCGGATCTTCTCAACAAAATTGAGAACACAATATACAAAAGAACGTCTAGATCATTAAGAGTAGGTGGACACAATGACACAACAAGTGATAAAACAGCCTAAAATCATACAAGCCAAGCACCACGCCCTTAGTTATGAAGAAAAGACATTGGTCATGGGCATTTTAAATGTCACACCTGACTCTTTTTCAGATGGAGGAAAGTTTAATCAAGTGGATAAAGCGCTGGCTCATGCAGCACAGCTGATAGAAGACGGGGCGCATATGATTGATATTGGCGGAGAATCGACTCGCCCAGGAGCGGCATTTGTCTCAGAACAAGAGGAGCTTTCAAGAGTGATTCCTGTCATTGAAAAGATCACAAAACAATTGGATGTACCGATTTCCATTGATACGTATAAAGCCCATGTTGCAGATGAAGCGGTGAAAGCTGGAGCTTCCATCATTAATGATGTATGGGGAGCGAAGGCAGATCCTCAAATGGCGCATGTGGCAGCGAAGCACAATGTGCCGATTATTTTAATGCACAATCGGCCAGAGCGAAACTACACACATCTGATTTCAGATATGATCGCAGATTTGAAAGAAAGTGTTCAAATTGCAAAACAAGCGGGTGTCCGTGATGACATGATCATATTAGACCCAGGTGTAGGATTTGCGAAAAATAAAGAGGACAATCTCATGGTCATGAATGAGCTCGAACATTTTTGTCACCTTGGGTATCCACTGCTCTTAGCTACATCTCGAAAGCGATTCATCGGAGCTGTCTTAGACCTGCCGCCGGAAGAACGTACTGAAGGAACGGGAGCCACGGTCTGCCTTGGGATTCAAAAAGGCAGTGCGATGGTTCGTGTACATGATGTAAAAGAAATCGCAAGAATGGCAAAAATGATGGATGCCATGTTGAATAAGGGAGGCGCTTATCATCGATAAAGTATATGTAAATGGAATGGAATTTTACGGCTATCATGGCGTATTTGCAGAAGAAAATAAATTAGGACAGCGGTTCCGTGTGGATTTAACAGCTTCACTTGATTTAAGTAAAGCCGGACAAACTGATGACCTCAATGAGACCATTAATTATGCAGAGCTCTACCAAATCTGCAAAAGCATTGTAGAAGGTGAATCAGTCAACCTCGTTGAAACACTGACAGAAAGAATTGCGAACCAAGTGTTAAAGGACTTTCCGACAGTTCAGGAATGTACAGTAAAGGTAATCAAACCAGATCCGCCAATTCCAGGACACTATCAGTCCGTTGCAATTGAAATGACGAGATCACGCACATGAACAATACCGCATACATCGCTTTAGGTTCGAACATAGGTAAAAAGGAAACCTATTTAAAAGAAGCTGTCAAAAAACTGCACGAACATCCAGAGGTTCAAGTAGAATTGATCTCCTCTATATATGAAACAACACCTGTAGGTTACGAAAACCAAGATGACTTTTTAAATATGGCTGTGAAAATTTCCACTTCGCTTCGTCCAAATGAACTACTGGTGCTTACTCAGAAAATCGAGCAAGAGTTAGGCAGAACAAGAGAAGTGAGATGGGGACCGCGAACGGCTGACCTTGACATTTTACTTTATAATCGTGAAAATATTGAAACAGAACAGCTTGTAGTACCACATCCTAGAATGTACGAACGTTTATTCGTTCTTGTTCCGATGAGTGAGATTTGCCCAGGAATCGGCGAAGTACAAATAAATGCCGTAACAGACCAAGAAGGTGTAAGCATATGGAAAAAGACATGTGGGGTAGAAGAATTCGTGCATACCGAAAGCTAAAAGGGTATACTCAGGAAGGGTTCGCGAAAAGACTAGGCATCTCTGTCTCTGTCTTAGGAGAAATTGAGCGAGGCAATCGATTACCAACAAACCAATTGGTTGGTCAAATAGCAGATGCTTTAAATATAACGGTGGAAGAACTTTCGCCAATTCTTGAAGAAGGAAGGAGGGGAAATGATGTTTAAAATCGGAGATATCGACATTAATAACAAAGTGGTGCTCGCGCCTATGGCTGGTGTGTGCAACTCTGCCTTCAGACTGACAGTTAAAGAGTTTGGAGCGGGTTTAGTCTGCGCTGAAATGGTCAGTGACAAAGCGATCCTGATCAACAATGCAAGAACAATGGGTATGCTATACATTGATGAACGTGAAAAACCTTTGAGCCTTCAGATATTTGGAGGTGAAAAAGACACACTCGTTGAAGCAGCAAAGTTTGTAGACCAGAACACAACAGCGGACATTATTGATATTAACATGGGCTGTCCTGTACCGAAGATTACGAAATGTGATGCAGGAGCGAAATGGCTGCTTGATCCAAACAAGATTTATGAAATGGTCTCTGCTGTTGTAGATGCTGTAGATAAACCTGTTACGGTGAAAATGAGAATGGGCTGGGACGAAGATCATATCTTCGCTATCGACAATGCCCGTGCTGTTGAACGAGCAGGTGGACAAGCGGTTGCGCTTCACGGACGGACACGTGTGCAGATGTACGAAGGAACAGCGAATTGGGATATTATAAAAGAGGTCAAACAATCTGTTTCCATCCCTGTCATCGGCAATGGAGATGTCAAAACCCCTCAAGATGCAAAACGTATGCTTGATGAAACAGGTGTAGATGCTGTCATGATCGGAAGAGCCGCACTAGGAAACCCGTGGATGATCTATCGAACGGTTCATTATTTAGAAACGGGTGAACTAAAAGAAGAGCCAAATGTACGTGAGAAGATGTCAGTGTGCAAACTTCACTTAGACAGACTCATTGACCTAAAAGGCGAACACGTGGCTGTCAGAGAAATGAGAAAGCACGCAGCATGGTACTTAAAAGGTGTCCGAGGCAATGCGGACGTAAGAAATCAAATCAATCAAAGTGAAACGAGAGCGGAGCTAGTACAAGTTCTTGATGACTTTACGATCGAAGCCGAGGCAAAAGAGCTTCAAAGTATAAAAGTAGGATAAGACTATCTTTCTTTTTGTAGCTCACTGCTAGTGCATGTACTGGCAGTTTTTCTGCTTTTCTCTGCAAAATACATTATTGGAGTGATATAAATGAGTAATGAAGGGCTTAATAACGAAGAATTAAATGACCAATTCCAGGTCAGACGTGACAAAATGAATAAAATGAGAGAAGAGGGTATCGATCCATTCGGCGAACGATATGACCGTTCTCATCAATCCGCACAAATTATCGCTGAATATGATGAGTTTTCTAAAGAAGACTTAGAAGAAAAGTCTGCCCAAGTGACAATCGCTGGACGTATGATGACAAAGCGAGGAAAAGGGAAAGCTGGCTTTGCGCATATACAAGACTTAGAAGGACAAATTCAAATATACGTTCGTAAAGATAGTGTAGGAGAAGAAGCTTACGAGTTATTCAAAAGCTCAGACCTAGGCGATATCATCGGTGTAACAGGAATGGTATTTAAAACGAACGTTGGAGAACTTTCAATTAAAGCGACTAGCTTTGAGGTTCTCACAAAAGCACTTCGCCCGCTTCCTGATAAATATCATGGACTCAAAGATGTTGAACAACGTTATCGTCAGCGCTACCTTGACCTGATTGTAAATCCAGAAAGTAAGCAGACGTTCATCATGCGAAGCAAGATTATTCAATCCATGAGAAGATACTTAGATTCTAAAGGGTACCTAGAAGTTGAAACACCAACAATGCACAGCATCCCTGGTGGTGCATCAGCACGTCCTTTCATTACTCATCACAATGCACTGGATATGCCGCTTTATATGCGTATTGCGATTGAACTGCACTTAAAACGCTTGATTGTCGGTGGCCTAGAGAAAGTATACGAGATTGGCCGTGTATTCCGTAACGAAGGTGTATCAACTCGTCATAACCCAGAATTCACTATGATCGAGCTGTACGAAGCTTACGCAGATTACAAAGACATCATGAACCTAACTGAAAACCTGATTGCTCATATTGCCGAAGAGGTACTAGGAACAACCACTATTCAATATGGAGAAGATGAAATTGATCTCAAGCCTGAATGGAAGAGACTCCATATGGTTGAAGCGGTCAAAGAAGCAACTGGTGTAGACTTCTGGCAGGAGATGTCTGTTGAAGAAGCGAAGCAGTATGCCGCTGATCACGGAATTGAAATCACGAAAAACATGACAGTAGGTCATATCATCAATGAGTTCTTCGAGCAAAAAGTTGAAGAAACATTGGTTCAGCCTACATTTATTTACGGACACCCAGTGGAGATTTCTCCATTAGCTAAGAAAAATCCTGAAGACCCTCGCTTTACTGATCGCTTTGAACTATTTATCGTACGCCGCGAGCATGCTAATGCATTCACAGAGCTAAACGATCCAATCGATCAAAGAGAACGATTCGAAGCTCAATTAAAAGAACGTGAAGAAGGGAATGACGAAGCGCATCTAATGGATGACGATTTTGTTGAAGCATTAGAATATGGTATGCCTCCAACAGGCGGACTAGGAATCGGTATCGACCGGTTAATCATGCTATTAACAAATTCTCCATCAATCAGAGATGTACTGCTTTTCCCACAAATGAGAAACCGTTAATACATCAATCAAAGCGCCATTTTAACTATGGCGCTTTTTATTTTTCATAAAATGAAACTTTTTTTAAAAAAACTATTGCAAGGAAAGAATCAAGATGGTATATTATTATTCGTTGCCGCAAAACAGCAACGAGGTTAAAAAAGAAATTGAAAAAAGTTCTTGACTTTAACCGATACGAAATGTTAAGATATTAAAGTCGCTTACGAGCGATAATGAAAATGATCTTTGAAAACTAAACAAGACAAAACGTACCTGTTAATTCGAGTTTTTATAAAAAATTCCTATGATATATCATAGGTAGTCAGTCAAACTGGCGAAAAACAAAACTTCGGTTTTGTACTTTTTCGGAGAGTTTGATCCTGGCTCAGGACGAACGCTGGCGGCGTGCCTAATACATGCAAGTCGAGCGGACAGAAGGGAGCTTGCTCCCGGATGTTAGCGGCGGACGGGTGAGTAACACGTGGGTAACCT
>NZ_PVRB01000013.1:0-52146 GCF_002998575.1 Bacillus sp. LNXM65
TCATTATTAATGTCAAGAGGGGGGAGCGTCGTCATCCTCATATATTTCATTCGATGCTGCAGTTTCATCCAGCGTCAAGTCGTCGGTTAAATTAAGTTCTTCATATTCTTCTTTTTGTTTGTTTAGTAATTGTTTATACAGAATAAAAAATTGATTTTGAAAATCGAAAGTAATACTGTTTTGTAACTCTTTTTTAAGTACTTTCTTATTCTCAGTAAAACCATCATTTGTTTGTTCATATTCACCAGAACTTGTTATTTTTGCTTCAAATCTGACGGGTCTTGATTTAAATTCTATAGAGAAATCAATAAATTCAGGTGTTTCTCTATTATCAAAACGCATACTGGTCATTGTGAAATGAAAATTCTCTTTAGTGATTGTTTTGATAAATTGGTTTTCAATTAAATTTTCGCCACCTAAAAGAGCTGAATTTATACCTTGAAGTAAATCATTTTCAAGATTTGATTTTCTTTTCAGATCTTTAGAATGTCTATTCACTTTTAATTTATTAATTTTTTTGAGCTCCCAATCATCATGTAGCACCTCAAAGAAATTTTTAAATAGTGCAATCTTATTCTGTGCGTTTAATTTTTCTAAATCGATATCAGAAAGTGCAAATGAAATATCAGGATTTTGAGTTTGCAAGGTAGTTAAAATTTCAGTGATTTTTCGATGGTCATTTGCGCTTTCTAGGTTAAAGTCAAGGCTTGTGAAAGAGTCATGTGTGTTAACTTTGACAGATATGTGTCTTTGAGTTTCATCAAGTAGACTTATCATCCCTGGTTTTGACTCAGTATAGGTAACATTGAATTCCCAAGTGTCATCTGTATTTTCTATTAAGATTACCTTTGTATCATCAGGTCCGAACTTGTTTCCAACTATTGCTGATAGACTTTCTTTTAAATCGTTAACATTTTCATTAGGGATATAATATCTGCTTGATTTAACAAAATTATTTTCTCCATCTAATCTTTGTTTCAAATCTAAGTATGTCTTTCTTGAAAAGTAAAAATTAGTCCCAACATTAGCATAATCTTCCTTATTGAATCCGCTAACCAAAATGCCTCTTTCTCTTAAAAATTCAAAACTATCTTTCCAATTCACAAAGTTTTTCATCGTTTTTTTTACACTAAGTTTACTAGGATATCTCTTTAACTGCATAGATTTACTCCTTATATATTAAATTTTCAGGCGGTCTTTTTAATTCGTTCATATAATCTATTTGAATTTTTAGTTTTGAGTTATTTTTATCTAGTATTGCTTGTTTTTCATTGAGAAACTGATGAATATGTGTACGGTAGTTTCTCTGCTCACCGTGAATATGAATAATAAGTTTATCAGCATCCTCCATTTGATATGATGCAATACATTTATTCATAAATCTCAATTCTTCAATAGTAGGTTCAGCAAAGAAAAATACGTGATGAATGTTTTCTGATACAGTTATATTTAAAACTTCTAAAGATTTTTCACCTTTTGCAAAGATATAATCAGAAAACATATGAGTGATGTTTAATTGCTGTTGTCTCTTAACGGTTGTTAGACCTTTACTAAAGTAATCTCCAGGAAAAAAGAACTCTAAACGTTCTCCTTCGGCTTGTATTTCTTTAATTTTTTGTACAATAGAACACCATCTCAATATTTCTTTATTAGAAGCAATGTATACAGTTAATGGTCTTTTTCTTCTACTTATTTTTAATTCGCTTAAGTATTTTTGGAATTTGTCTTCGTCATATTTCTCAGGTTCATTACACCATACCATCAATAATCCTTCATTTAAATTAGTACAACCTAAATCATTATTTATGGTTGGATTTGTTCTTGCACACTCCAGTGTGTTTGATAATTGTGTAACGAAATCTTGTAATGAAGAACTAGTGATTCCATTCCATTTTCTTTCTTTAGATTCTACTATTACATGACTTGTACCACTTTTATAGGGATCGAAATAAGATAGTAGCAAGTCTATGCCATGTGGATTCTTTCTGCCTTTTTCTGTTGTTCCATGTTTAGATTTATTAGCACCAGAACAAGGAATATCAAAATTGGCATCACCTTTTTGTTCCCAACCAAATTGCTTTAAGATATTAAGAGTTTGTATAGTCCAACGATCTCCCTGAACTTGTTGTTCTTCTGACATTTTATTCACCTTCAATTAAATTCAATATTTTTTCCTCTAAATTTTCTAATGCAACTCTTGAAAAACATTCGTAATGCAACTCTATCTGCCCTGAATTAAAATTAATTTTTAGTTCGCATATTTCTTTCTGATAAAAAACTTTGAAATTCATACTTATAGGGTTTTTTTTAAATTTATTAATAATTTTAAGAGCATCAAAGTTATTCTGAAATTCTAGAGTTATAGCATTTAGAGAAGTATCAAGTAAATTGATATTTGAAAAAGTTACTTCACTAATAGTCATCTCCAGTTCTGAAAAGTGGTTGTATATTTGATTAAAAGTGAACTCCCAATTAATTAAAGTGTTAGATGAAATTTCAGAGATATGCTTTTCAGCACTTAAACAAACTTTTTTTTCGCCAAAAATAATAATGCAATTAAACTTTATTAAAATTAATATTTGTGCAGAATACATTCTTGAGAATTTCTTTGTTTCAAGATTTTGAGTATTTTCGTCATAGAATAGTTCATATGAGTCAAAATATTTAACAAAGGTGTATCTGATAAAATCCGAAAAATGTTCTACATCCTTTACTTCAAATTTATTTTTTGGCATAGAGTTGAAATCCTCAAAAAAACTTTGAATTTTTTTTATTGAGGTATTATCTATTTTTTTAAATATATAAAGCATTATCCCCATTTCCTTCCTCAGAAAACTGTTAATGGGTTAAATTCTCTAAATGCACAAGTATATAATAACCCAAAAATCCATATTATGTTTATTTTCGACAAAAGTAGACAAATTTATGATTTATTAGATGCGGTAAAAGTCATGAATCGATCACTAGCGAATTCATATGTAACATTGAAAAGAAATGCTATTTCATTTGTGAAATTATTATACGGTTGAATAGCTTTTATTTTTCTAAGCATAAATGTCGGAATACAAAACTTATATGCAAAACGCTTCGCCTGCATTTCCTGCAGCTCTCTAAACAGTGGGGGCATAATCAGTTGATTCCCTTCATGTCTTAGCGCATGACAAAGTTCATGACCAAAATCTTGCCACTGTTCCTGAGGGCTGAGGCGATTATCAATGATAATAGTTCCAGCATAGTACCGGCTGCTGATGTTTAAGAATTCGACTTTTAAATTGGAGCGGTAGGCGATGTCTAATAGATCAAGTTCTGATGGATTTTTAATGTTGATTTGATGATAGAATGCTTCGATCCAGTCATCTAAGTGTGTTGTGTTTTTTGGTAAAATACGTTCCAACTTAAGCAACTCCTTATAAAAATTTCAGAACTAGTGTTCTGTTTTGAGTTAATAAAAAAAGCCTTTTTTGTAGGCTTCTATAAAAGTGTTTAATGTATTATTTTTTGTTTTTAATGAACTCCCAAAACTGAATTAATTCCTCAATCTTATCATCGGGTGCATCTTTAAGATCTTTAAAGAAAAGTTGTGTTTTCGGATTTAAGAGCTCTTTCCACATCTCCTCATTTGAACCATCAAATTCTTTCCCTGTTAATAAATAATCGATAGAGACATTAAAGAAGTCGCTTAATTTCTTTAGTGAATCAAAGTCTGGTTGAGTTTCATTTTTCTCATATCTTGAATAACCTTGCCTAGAAATTCCTAAGAGATTGGCCAAGTCGTCTTGAGTTTTCTTATTGAGCTTTCTTAATTCTTTTAAGCGATTACCAAACATTATATTCACCTGCAAATCTTCAATATACATTTACTATATATTCATTATACGCAACTAACAGTTGCCTAACCATCTTAGGTAACAAAATGTTGCTAAATGAGTTGACAGAAACAATTTGTTGCTTTTATAATATAATCGAACGCAACAAAAAGTTACGTTGGGGGTGATGAATTGAATAAAGAAGAATTTAGAGATTTGCTTAAACAGTCTAGGTTTAAACTCGGATTTTCTCAACAAGATGTAGTTGAAAAATCTAGAACTGGTATCACTAGGCAATACTATAGTTACATTGAAAATGCTGAGAGAACACCTTCGGTTTCTCTGGCAAAGGATTTAGCAAGAGTTCTTCAACTGGATTGGACTATTTTTTTTGAGATAGAAAGCAACAAAAAGTTGCGTAAGGAGTGATTGTCATGAAAATAACCGTCACAAAAGGCCCTCTATTTCATCAAGCAGAAGCCAGGGCTTATAAGTACCTTAGCGGCATCTTAATTAAACGAATGAAAGAGCATCAAGAAAAAATTGAAAGAGAAAAGAAAGAATTAGTCGCTTCTTCATCATGATACCCATTTAAATATTTTCTAGCTGTTCTAACTTGGAAAAAGTTCTTAACCAGAACAAAGGGGGTGAGGAAGTTGAGGTTGGGGGTAGTGCTCCGACAAGCAAGGAAAAGAGCTGGGATGTCTCAAGAGAAGTTGGCTGAATTGTTAAGTCGCTCAAGGAGCTGCATATCAAAATTTGAGAATGATCAAAAGATGCTTGATGTTCCTACATATGTGCGGTGGATGGAGGCGACAAATGCAAAAGAAGCCATGATCGCAACCTTATGTGGGGTCGATCCACTTGCGGTCACGCAGCAAATTACAGCCATTATGGCTTTGTTTGGAGGATGAAGATGAGAAAAGCGATTTTCAAGAGTATTGATCATGAAGGGATAACTGCTGAAATGATCTGTATTGAACAACTACAAAAAAGATTAATGAAAGCATTAGAGAGTGCTGACATCGATACGGCATTATCAGCTCACAAAGATATTGCTAAATCATTAAACCAAATTCAGCGTTACGAAAGCCAAGCTAAAGTTCATTTATTAAAACAGGCTGCGAGTATTACAAAAATCAAATATCCAAAATCACTAAAAAATAGATTGAGAGGATTGATCTAGGTGAAGTATTTGTTCACAGCAAGTCGCTTAATGAAGGCGAAAGATATCGTGAAACAATGTCAGATGCGTCATACAGAGGAAGGGCTCATTTTATTAGCCGCTGTGGAATTACAGATCAGAACGGAAATAGAAAACAGAAAAAAGCAGCAAGCTCCGACACTTACTGCTTAAATCATTTCAAACCATGAATAACAAAATGATCGATCTCATTATAGCGTTATTTAGAGATCACGACAAGGCTTATTCTTGTCGTCCGACTTGCGGATAGGACAGTGCACACCTACCCCCTCAAATCATGCTCCATCCGCGGTCGGACGATGCGAATAAGCATCAAATAATGTGTTAAGGAGGAAAGAAGTCTTGAGAACTAAACCAGTTATTAAACCTTTCAGTGAGAGACAGTCTGATCAGTTCTATTTATCACAAGTGAATGGATTAATTGTGATGACTAACAAGGGTAAGCCAATGTTCCAATTTCCTGATAAACAAGCCTTTGAGAAATTTCAACAACTAAAGGCAGATGCGATCCGCTCAAAATTAGAGATTTCTTGATGCTCACACCAAATAGAAAAGGAGGGAAGAAGATGAATATCGAGCATCCGATCATCACAGAGATTAATAGATACGGCTATCCAAAAGATGTGGTGAGGCAAGAAGAGCACTTTGGAATTGATTTTTATGGTTCAGAAATTTTGCTAGAAGATGACTATGTTGAGGATAAAAATTCGGGTGAATTGATCTTGCGAGAAAATCTAGAACGATATCTTGCAGAGGAGCTTGATTTTGAATTTAAAACAGCAAAATAAAAGAGTTCACTCCCAACAAGTGAACTCTCATCTAAATAACCAGACACAGAATAAGGTGTCAACCACTATTATAAGCAGGTTGGCACCTAAATTCAATGGGGGTTTCTTATATGAATGGATTATCAAATGTTGATTACTCAAACTATATGGCAGCTTCGCAGCAATCAACAGGAACGTCAGTAACAACTGAAGCTATGGTTAGTCGACAGGCACAGGAAGTACAAGCAGCTATGGTCATAGCAAAGAAGTTTCCAAGAGACGTTTATGCTGCTTTTGAACGAATCAAGAAAGCATGTGAAAGAAAGCTATTGGCCGAAAGTGCAGTTTACGAATATCCAAAAGGCGGATCAAAAATTTCAGGTCCTTCCATCCGACTTGCTGAGGCTTTGGCCCAGAACTGGGGAAACATTGATTACGGAATCATGGAACTCGAACAAAAAGCTGGAGAATCTTCTGTAATGGCTTATGCGTGGGATCTTGAAACTAATACCCGTCAAACAAAAATCTTCACAGTAAAACACGAACGGAAAGCAAAGGGAACGATAACTAAACTCAATGATCCAAGAGATATTTATGAACTTGTGGCTAATCTAGGCGCACGTCGGGTTCGTGCATGCATTCTTGGAGTGATACCAGGAGACATTGTTGATGCCGCGGTTGATATGTGTCAAAGAACGCTGATTAGTGGTCATAAAGAGCCTTTAGAAGACCGTTTAAGAAAAGCATTAACAACATTTAAATCTGATTTTGGTGTTACGAAGGAAATGATCGAGGAATATGTCGGTAGCAAATTGGATGCATTTACTGAACAGGATTACCTCAAAATAGGACGCATCTATACTTCACTTCGTGATGGAATGGCAAAGAAAGAGGACTATTTCAACGTCAAAACTTCAGGTGCTACTAATGCCACAAAATCCAAAATCGAAGAAGAGTTTCTAAAGCAGCAGGAACAAAAAGAAAGTGCTGAAAAGGCTGGTGAGCCAGCAAATGATCATTCCGACAATCAACAAGGAGAACTATTACTCTAACGAGATCGATCAAGTTTATATGTCAAATTCTCAATATAAGAGTTTCTTAGAATGTGAGGCGGCTACAATGGCAAAACTCAATGGTGAGTGGCAGCCGCCGTCCTCTGAGGCTCTACTCTTTGGTCAATATGTTCATGCCTGGCTTGAAGGAGAGCAGGCCTTTGATGAATTTAAGATGAACACACCTGCTCTATTTACACAAAAGGGCCAGCTTTATAAACAATATCAATTGGCTGATCTCATGATTGAAGCTATACAGAATGACGACTTGTGCATGTTTGTTCTTCAAGGAGATAAAGAAGTGATTATCACAGGTGAACTGTTCGGAGTGCTCTGGAAAGGAAAACTCGATGTGTACAACCCAGCAGGTGGCCGCTTTGCTGATCTTAAAACAACTCGTTCTCTCAGGGAAAGAATATGGGATCAAGAGCTCGGCTATTGTTCATTTGTAGAAGCCTATGGATATATTGCTCAAATGGCTCTCTATGCGGAATTAGAAAGACAGGAAGCAGGACGTAGTGAATGGTTAGAGCCTTTGATTGTGGCCATATCAAAAGAAGATCCACCAGATAAAGCAGTTATCAATATTGATGAGTCAAGGATGGAAATCGAGTTAGAGGATATAGAAAAAAATATGGAGCGGATCGTTCAGGTTAAGTATGGCGGAGAAAGACCGAGAAGGTGTGAAAAGTGTAAGTATTGTCGATCTACAAATCGTCTTAATCGCATCATCCATTTTTCCGAACTGGTGAACAGCTAGTGAGGGAGAAGCTAATCATTAAAGTTCCTATTCCGTTTGTGTACCTGTCTTTATCTAAATCAAGTCGTAATCAAGCTGCGTTATTTAGAGCGTATGTAAAGGGTTATATCCAAAGAAATGAGCCAGGTCTTACTTTTATTAGGATCAGTGGAATGTACGCTCTATGTGAGATTAAAAGGCCGTAACTGACGGTGTTGGAGAGGAGGAAGTTATTTGTCTACTGGATGGGTAAAACTGCATCGAAAAATTTTAGAACACGAATTATGGAATGACGTGACTACTTTTAGACTGTTCACTTTATTAGTTATGAAAGCAAGTCATCAAGATGGCTTCAAAATGAATGGAGTTGTATTAAATAAGGGCCAGTACATAAGATCGTACTCAAAACTATGTGAGGACCTCGCTTATAAAGAAGGAAGAGGGCTAAAAAAGCTGTCTAAAAGTACAATTATGCGTTCAATTAAGAAACTTGTTATGAACAACATCATCACTGTTAGCGAAACGGAACTAGGAACACTATTCACCATTGTGAAATACGAGTCATATCAAGAGTTTTCGAATGATCACGAAACAGAACCCAGAACGGAAGAAGAACCTATCGCAGAACGAAGACGGAACGAAAGCGGTACGAAGTCGGAACTATATCAAGAATTAAAGAATTTAAGAATTAAAGAAGAAGAGGAAAAGAGAGCCTCAGTAGAAAATGATCTAACTCCTTTCCAGCAAATCGAAGAAAAGTACTTATCACGAAAAGGTGGGTTGATGTTAACACCAAAAGATTCAGTTGCCATTGAAAGGATTCTCAAGGAGCGAATCCCACTTGAAGAAATATTGGTGTGGATCGACGAGGTATTTGATCAATATCAACCCAAGCATAGAGCAGATAGTATTAAATCATTTGCATACCTGGAATCAGCGATTCTTGATCGTTGGCATGCCAAACAAAAGCCACCTAATAATGTTTCAGAATTTAAGCGTAAACCACAAAAGCATAGCAATTGGACACCCAAAGGAGTGAAGAAGGATGCAGAGTATGGGGGATACCTTAAAGGCGTTGGAGAAAGCCAATCCACATCTAGCGCAGAAGTTGAAAGACTCGAAGCGCTTGCCCGTGAAAAGGGCCTCTCAGGAAAGATACGAGACACTCACTGTGATTTCTAAACAACATTGCATGTATGGGAAATGCGATGGGGCGGGGTTGATATGGATTATTGATCATGAGGAAAACAAAGAATTTATGGAAGAGTGTCCATGCAAAGAAGTGAAAAAGCTCTCAAATAGGCTTATGAGCGCAAGACTACCAGAAGAGTTCAAAGACGCTTCTCTAAACTCTTTTGATATCAATGTTTACGACAAACCCGAATCCAAAGAGCGAGCAGCCAATGCGAAACGGGTTGCTAAAAATTATATTTTGAAATTTGAAAAGATGCGGGAGCTTGGAAAAGGTTTGTATTTCTTTAGTAAAGAGAAAGGCAGCGGAAAGACAAGGCTTGCTGCTAGTATTCTTCATGCGATAACCAAAACTCATGACACGGTTTATGACAAAGAAACCAAAAAGTACAAACCACTTAAAATCATCTATTCGTCTACAGCTGATTTAATCGGAGAAATAAAAAGCACGTTTGATAGCGAATCGAAAGTGAAGAGTACTGACATTATGGATGCTGTCAAGACAGCTGATCTTGTTGTCCTAGATGATATTGGAGTAGAAAACGTAACTGGTTTTGTTGAAGAAACATTCACTCGTATTCTTGATTACCGACTTCAAAACAAGAAGCCTACAATTCTTACAAGCAATTTAAGTATAGACGAACTTGACACAGTCTATAAAAGTGGTCGGATCAGTAGCAGGATTGAAAAATTGGCTTTCCCTGTGATTATGCCAAATGAAAAGATTCGTAAAAAGATAGCGCAAAAAGAAAATGAAGAACTGCTTTTGGAACTATACGAGTAAAGGGGAAGGGAAGATGTGTAATACCTGCAATGACAAGAAAATCATCATAGGTAAAACGTCATTTATGGCTGGCTACTACCCTTGCCCTGAATGTAACCATACAGGGCGCAAACAGAGCCTAAAACCAATCATCGAGCAATTAAATCAAATGTTAGTCGAAGCCAGAACTATGAAATGAGGAATGAATATGTCAAATATTAATAGCAAACAGCGCCGTGAGTACCTTTTAAGCGAATTAACTCGTATTGGATATTTAGCTAGTTTGGACAAGAATCCCGAAAATTTATCACTCTATGAACTTGAAATGCTCGTCATCTTTCTCAAGAGTCAACGTGGCAGCAGGGTGTTAACATATAACGCTAGGATGGAGGCATCTGAATGAAGATAGCATTCACCGTCTACGGAGAGCCAGTCGCACAGGGGCGTCCAAGAGCTACTCACATGAATGGTATGACAAGATTATACGATCCCAAGAAGTCACGAGACTTCAAGCAATACGTGAAGTTGGCTGCGAGCGATCACCGTCCTGATCATCTACTTACAGGCCCTCTCGAGTTGAGGGTTAAAGTTTACAAATCCACATTAAAAAGTTTCAGCAAGAAAAAGGCCGCAGAAGCTGAAAGAGGCGAGTTGAGACCAGCCAAAAAGCCAGATGTTGATAACTACATCAAAGGAATTAAAGATGGCTTGAATAAAGTCATTTGGCAAGATGATAGTCAAATTGTTGATCTGCATGTAAGCAAATTCTATAGCAGCTCACCGAGAATCGAAGTCGAAGTCTCAACTCTCATACCACCTCAGCAAACCGGAGTAGTCTAAAGTGACACGCAAACGATCAAAACGGTGGTTCCTGCTTTATCGTATAGAGGATGGACAGCGTGTTCACCTCTATGAACCACTTAAAAAATATGAGTTAATAAGCCGGAAGAAAAAAGGATGGAGGGTTGTCAGATGAAAAACAAATTCTTAGAAGGAGACTGGATCAAAGCATCTAGGAAAGGAAGAAGAGAATCCCTTAATAAAGCAGGTTATGTACTTAAAGTATCTGAAGATGACATTTTAGTAAGGTTCCTTAGTGGTAATACCTTGGTTGTTCCAAAGTCTTGGGCTGAAAATTTGGATGAGGTTCTGACTGAAGTCGATCTGAAGGCTTTGATTGATTTGTCTTTAGATTTAAGGGACGAACACCTCTTTAAAATGTGTGTACGTGATTTGCAAGCTCTTCAGGGCAAATAAAAAGAACCGAAGCACATGGCCCCAGTTCTATTGAATCTGCACAATTCATTATAACATGGGAGGCCTTGTGCATGAATAATCCTTACAAACATATAGACTCTAACATCTCAATTGATCAGCTTTTTGAAAAAGGAGAAGTTAAAGTTATTATCCTAGATGGTCATTCCAACAATGTGGTGTTGGCTGAAACACCAATGTACGGTAAAACCGAGATCACTACACGTGATGGCCAGTTCACAAATTTAAATTATACAAGTTCTCACAGAATAGATATTTAGCAGATAGAGCTTCCTAATTACTTGAAAAAATCTAAAAAATGCCGATTCAATAAAGAAGAATATTGAAAAGGTGTGTATTTATGGACTATTTTGGATTTCTTAAAACGATGGGGATACCAGGTAATTTGGCTGCTGCAACTATACTTTTTATTATCATTTTCAAATTAATAAGACCTATTAATTTATTATCATCAAGTATCTTTGAACAAAAGTTGTTAACTAAAGATATGGTTATACTATTATTAAGTATTAAATATCTTGGACAGACTTTATGGTGGGTATTGATTAATTTGTCTATACTTTATATTTTTGACGTACCGTCCTGGACAGGGGATCCAGATTTATCTCCCATGATAGGATCAATTTTTTTTGCAATTGGTGCTCCAACTTTTTTTTTAATTTATGCTATTAACAGTGAATTCCCTTCAAAACTTAATCAGTTAAGAGTAAGAATATTATTAGTAATACTTTTCATGATTTGTTTATTCTGCTATTATTTTCCGTTGAATGGAACAGTTGTAACAAATGTATTTGTAGAAAATCCAATTGGAAAATTAGCAATTATAATAGGGTGTACGACCGTTTTATGTCTCCCTATACCAGCTTTAATGAAGCAAATTTCAAAATTTTTATATTGGACAAAAGAAAAATATATACTCGTTTCTGACATTGATTTAGCTAATGAACAAATTAATCTTGAAAGTGATTTAAATAAAAAATCTTGGTATGTACTACACGCTATAAACAAAGAGTTAATTTTATTAGGAAATAACCCTAAGCCAAAGTTATGTACAGAAACAAAAATTATCAAGTTAGAAGACTTGTGCAATATAAAAATGTCGATTGAAGAGATCGATCAAGATTCTACAAACGATGAATCTGCGAACGAGGAATCTACGAACGATAGTACTACAAACAATAATTCAATTATATAATTAAACAGTCTGCTTATAAGATTTTTTAGAGAGAGGGTATAAATTTGTTAACCAACCAATTATGCCTTATTCCTGAGGTCAATGAAAAGCAGGTCCGTCAGACATTAATAAATGAATTGAAGCTTTATAAAGCATTAAAAGTTAAACAAGAGAACTTGGATGAGCAAAAAGCAAATGGCATCTTAACTTTGTTTCCAAGATTAAAAGATCAAAATGTTTGTTCGGAGCTTAAGGTGCGGCAAATAGAAAGAGCACTAGAGTACAGCTTGGATGAAATTGAACAAGACATTATTCGTATGAAGTACCTTACTACACGAATGGTTAAAGATCTTGAGGTATGCGAAGAGCTAGGGTTAAAGAAAGATCGATATTACAAATTGAAAAAGCAAGCAACGTTTAAACTTTCGACAGCACTTGGAATTATCTGAGTGCTGGTAAGTAAAAAAATTCTTCCCTTATTTTAAATTAATATCCATTTTTCAAGAAAGCATATATAATAGATTTAACAATTATGAGGGGAGTTGGCGAAAATTAGAGAGGGTGACTTGATTAAGCAGACTCTTGAAGGATTAAAAAAAATTCTTGACAGTCATGGGGCATTTCCATTGATACAGCCTGGTGGTTTTGTTTTAGAAGACCCCTATTTTCATTTTAATGATCCCGCAACTGAGAAGGAAATTGCAGATTTAGAAAATTTCTTTAAGGTTAAATTCCCTAATGATTACAAGGAATTTCTTAGATTACATAATGGAATCGACATAATTGACGGTATTGAAATACTTAGTACAAATGATGTCATTAAATATAATGAGGCTCAAGATCTTCCTGAAAAGTGTATATTAATTGGGTATCATTTTGATGGACGATATGTAATTGATACAAACAGATATAGTAATGGATTAGATTATATGTTCTTTTTAGATTCAATAGATTCATTTGAAGAAGCTGAAAATTTAGGATCGAATTTTGAAATATGGTTTGACCGTCTGCTAAGCTCAAATGGTGTTAAGTATTGGGAAATAAATCGAGATGTCAAAGGTTATTACGAAAATATTTAAAAAAGACTCCAAACGGAGTCTTTTTTAATATGATGCCCACCAAGGATTAATTTCTTGCCTATGGAATGATTTTTCCACCGGAATTAAATTCTTTGTCATATTTCCTCCACCATATTCTCTAGGAAGTTGATGGTGAATTTCAAATTTTACCCATGTTTTTCCGCCATACTTCTTTTCATACCAATTTCTATAAGTTGTGCGCTCTTTATTTCCCCATTTAACTCTTTTCTCTTTTGGAACTTTTTTTATAAAAGCGTTCGGAGGAGCTTGCAAATTCAAACCAGACTGTTTGTCAGTATAGTTTGGAAAAAACATACCCTTCTTGTTTGTTAGATATAGGCCTTCATCCCACTTTAATGTTTTTATTGAAGGTGGCTTACCAGCCCATGTTGCAATTCCCCACCCTGAATATTTCCAAAACTTAGTTTTATCTACTTTAATAAACTGATGGACTTCTGCGCCTTTTTTAATTTGCAGCCCCAAAAAAGTTTTTTTAATTACATGCGGACAGGTGAATTGTTTGTTGTAGTATCCACTTTGACACAATGTTTGTTGTACTTCTAGTGTAGCTGGAGGAGTACCTACCACTTTTGTTACTTCAACACCATGCAAGACCTTATTCACTTTTCCTCCAAGAAAAGTATAGGCGAGATACACAATGTTTGCTGCTTTTTTCTCTAATGAATTTTTCTGACTTTTAGAAGTAATTACACCGGAAGAAGTTTGTTTACCATCTTCATCATAGGTTATGTAACTCTCGTAAGAAGCTTCAACCTCTAATCCGTTTTCCTTTGCGATTTTCTGCAATTTAGTTGACCCGTCCGTACTAGAATCTTTTGCTTTTTGATTCTCTACTTTTTTACCATTAACAATAGAATTCTTGGTGGTTAAATCAATCCAATTAGAATCTTCATTGGTAGTGGCCAAAGACAAAGAAGGGGCGAACAGTAAAGAAAATAAAACGACTGATGAAACAAAAATAGTTAAACTTAATTTTCTAATCATGTAATCACTCCTATATTTTCCTTATATTCACAATAGTAATAGATTGTTAAATCTAAATCAAGATTTTTTCCAATTTTTCTAAAGTAAGGGTTCTTGCACTCATATAAAGAAGGTAATCAGTCTACTATCTATCATTTTTCTTCATAAAATACCTCTTTTCTCCAGAGCGACTGATTCAGTAGTATATAACTCTTTCAACATCACTCTGAATCTTCTGAGTGATGTTTTGTATCTTTATTCCTATTTAATGACAAACTTTGTGTTGGTAAAATTGACCTTGTCAATGAATAGGAGGGAGTGAACTCTGCTGGGGAAGATACTTGATGCAAAAGCACTAACAAGTGCCATGGATACAAGGGCGAAACACTATCAGGAACTCCGTGAACAAATGGTTGATTTAAAAAAGGCACTACAAGGCGTGGCAAATCTCGGTGACGATTTCACTGGGAAAGGTGCCGATAACATTAAAAGTTTTTATAAAGAACTAGCTGGAAATGTAGATATGTTTATTAGCTTCATCGATAAGCAGAAAGCCTTTCATGATGGTGTATCTGGTACGCTTGATGATACGAGCTTTGGCGGGGACACCTTTGTAGAAGAACACTTTTTAGACAATGCAGTACATATGGGCATGAAAAACGCCAAAAGTATTGTGAAGGATCAAAAAAATGCGCTTAAAACGATTTTTGAAGATATTGATGACCTCATTTCTCTGGAGGTATTCGATAGCCAAACCTTTGATGAAAAAATAGAAGATGCGGAAGATGAACGAAAAAAGACAGTAAAAGACTTAATAGAACTTGATCAAAATTTAAAAGATGAATATGCTTTGTCAGAGACTGAGGAGCAAGCTACAATGGCATTGTACGCAGAAATGATCAATGCCACGAATGACGGAAAATCCATTTCACCTATGAATTTTGACAAAAAAGCATTTCAAGATAGTGAAATCTACAAGGCGAAAAGCGATATTGAGAAGCAAACTGCTGAATATCTCAAAATCAAAAAAGAACAAGAAGAAGCCCGCGAGATCGCAAAGGAACAAGAAGCGCTCGCCAACCGTCCTTGGTATGAAAAAGCACTCGATTATGGCGGGAATATTGTCAATGAGCTGACCGGTGTAAACGATGCAAAACGCGCCGCAACGGGCGTCGATCCAATTACAGGTGAAGAGCTCACGGCAGGCCAACGAGTCACGGCAGGTGGCATGGCAGCAGCAGGTTATATCCCTATTGTCGGCTGGGCAGGTCGTATTTTTAAAGGCGGAAAAGCCGTCTATAAAACTACTCAAGCCACATCAGCAGCAGTCAGAGCAGTAGATATTTACAAGACATCGCAAAAATCTTTTGATGCCTTAAAGACATCCCAAAAAGGTTTATACGGCCTCACCGCGACCAACGGCTTCAGCGAAGCGATTACTGGTAGAGATATGTTTGGGAATAAGATCTCGAAAGAACAACAAGAGGCAAGTATGAATGCTGCGCTTGCAATGCTTTTACCGTTTGGGTCGAAAGGTTTTCAGGGGAAAATGGGGGTAAAGGGAGCTGGCAAGAGCACTGATATTCCTTCTGTTAGAAATAAAGAATTTAATAAGTGGTTTGATAAATTATCAGTCGATGAATTTGAGAAAGCGTGGAATGTTCCTGCTTTGAGAAGTAAAATTGAAGATAGGATCAGACAACCAGGAGGTTACCACGAGTGGCATCTTGTAGCAAGAACACCTCAATTTAAAAAGTGGAATGTGAGTATGGATCGCATAAAAGAATTGAGGACGCTAACTAAAGATGTTGAATTTGTTAATCCTCCTGGACGGCATGGAGGACGGGGCTCTACTAAAGCACATAATGAAATATTAAAAATTATTGATAATGCTCCTGATTATGAAAGTTTTGTTAGAGAGTTAAATGAATGGGCGGGTAAACGCATGAAAAATGGAGTTCAGGATTTACCGGAAGGGCTAAGGAGGTAATACAATGAAAAATGATGTTTCTTTGTGGTTGGGGAACTTTAATAATTTTGATGAGGTCGAAAATTACACAAAAGTTATGTATAACGATGATGGTGATAGCATTCCATCTGTTTTTGAGAAAGAATTTAAACTGGGTTACTATGATAGGAGTTTAATTGAAAAGGATTGGATTCCAGAAGCTATAGATGATATAAAAGAACTTCTGGTTGATTTCTCATATGATGATCAATTGATAAAACAATTTAATGATATCCAATTAAACTCTAAGTATAATACTATTATTTTAATTTATAATTATAATTATGAGAAAGACGGTTTGGCTGTTAATTCAGTAGATAAAGGTGAGTACACACTACAGTTTATTGGTACAGCAGAATACGTAGATTAATCAATATAAAGCACTTACTTGCTCAAATGGCAATGGGTGCTTTTTGACGTTCTTTCTCTAGGGGGAAAAGCTCATGATTGTATACAATGGACCAGTTGAAGAACCAATTGAAAACCCAGGAGAAGAATTTATTAAAAATATTTTCTTTGAAAAAGAAGCGGATTATTGGAAACAAGGAAGTGGAGATTCTTGTTTTGAGGTAGAAGGAGAAGATGAATGGCTTATTTTCTTTTATGATGAGCCATATGGATTCTTTATCATGAGACATCCAGATTATTTAGTTCCTTTGAATAAGGATGTTGAAGTAGAAACAATAGAGCATTTGGTTGGTGGAGAACCAATGAAAGTACCATCATGCAGTTATGTAAGTCGAGAAGAAGCATATAGAATTGTTCAATACTTTTTAAGTACAAAAACCATGCTAGATTTTGTTGAATGGGTTGATTTATATGACATCGATTTTGAACATGATTTTTAAAACTAGAGTGTCCATCTTTATGGGCACTTTTTTGTTTGCATTGCAGAGAAAGAGCCGACAAAAAGGGAGATAAAATGGGGACCTTTTTTCCTATGTGGATCATCGTATGATAGAGACAAGCAAAACGAACGTAAATATTTTGTCCAGAAGGAAGAACCTGCGGACGCTGATCATTGAGCACTTTAAGTGCCTTGATTGGTGTCCGTTTTTTTATTGGGAGACGCGTCTTTCCCTTATCAATGGCGTATCTGGATACGGAACAAAGGTGTTGAGGAATGTGGCCATACGAGAGGGACATTCTGAGCCTGGATAGCAGCTGGTCTGCGGCGGCCGTATCGAGGACAGTTTTTCATTTTATTTGATGATTGACTGTACTTGGCATCCTCTCGGAGTGTAGTCATCATTTCAAAATCTATTTAAGCGAATAGCGTAAGGTGGTGCTTATTCGGCAAGGAGCGAGTGAACATGAAGATCAGAGATTCTTTATCTGTAGAAACAACGAAGCAATTAAAGCGCATTGCTCCTGGTTCTAATCGAAAGAAGAAGAGCAATGCTGATCCGATAACAAAGCGAGATTGGGAAGAAATCATGGGAACGAGGCGCGAAACGTATCAACGACAAGGCGGCCGTATTCGGAGAAAAAGATAACCTAATGGGAACAGTCGTCTTTTGGGTGTATGGCTGCAGGTGCTTTGGTGAGGGATAGGAGCGCAAAAATATAAAAAGGGAGATGATGAGCATGGCATCATTAAAAGGTGTGTCAGCGAATCCGACAAAAGCGAATCATATTTTAGGAAAGGATAAGGTCGTTCGTGTTGCTGTCAAAAATGACAATGACTATATCGCAGGTCCGAACCTTATTCCGCAGCGCAAGGTTAATGGGAAGTGGGAGACGATTAAAACCAATTCTCCGAATCCACTCAACCCAGGCGAAAAGTTGTTTGATGAATTCAGTATCAAGGAGTCGCTTGGTAACAAGAAAGGTACTTACCGATTTAAAGTGGACGCTGAACGATATGATAAACATGGCAACCATGTTGAAACCGTTGGTACGTTCTACACAAACGAATTTTACATCAAGTAAGCAGATGATGCCGCCTCCTGGGCGGCATCATTTGTTTGATAGGAGGAAACAGCGATGAATATCAAAACAATTCCCGTACATAAAATCAACCCATCACCATATAACCCCCGAATTGATCTGCAGCCAGGAGATCCCGAGTATGATTCACTAAAACAATCTATAGAAAAGTTTGGATACGTTGATCCGCTCATCTGGAATGAACGGACTGGCCATCTCGTAGGAGGTCATCAACGTTTCAAAGTATTGATGGAGGAAAATCCAAGTGATATTCCTGTATCAGTTGTATCGCTTAATGAACAAGATGAAAAAGCACTGAATATTGCATTGAATAAGATAGACGGTGAATGGGATGAGTATAAACTTACTGAACTGCTGAAGGATTTACAGGGATCAGGATATGATCTAAGCTTAACGGGATTCAGTGACGCAGAATTAGAGGATGTTCTGAATGATTTGGAACACACGGGTCAAGGTGGAGCAGTATCTGAGAGTCATGAGATCGATCTTGATGAATATGGAGACGATCAATTTGAACATACATGTCCTAAGTGCGGATTCTCATTTAATGAGTAGGTGACAGCATGAACTACAGATGGAAATTGAGTGATCTTAAAAACATCCCTTCCAACGACTTGAAAGTGTTCAGCACATTCTCTTGTGGTGGCGGCTCATCAATGGGCTACAAATTAGCAGGGTTTGAATTGCTGGGAAACTGTGAGATCGATCCGCAAATGATGAAAATCTATAAAAAGAATCACAAGCCGAAATATCCTTATCTCATGGATATTCGAGAGTTTAACAAGATCCCACTCACCGATCTTCCTGAAGAACTCATGAATCTTGATGTATTCGATGGATCGCCACCATGCAGCGTATTTTCAACTGCCGGTAAAAGGGAAGAGGATTGGGGAAGAGAAAAGGCGTTCAGAGAGGGACAAGCTGTCCAAAAACTAGACGATCTGTTCTTTCATTACCTAGATGCTGTGGAACGTTTGAAGCCGAAAACCTTTGTGGCTGAGAACGTAAGTGGCATGATCAAAGGAAAAGCAAAAGGGTATGTGAAACTTGTCATAGAGCGTGCAAAAGAAATAGGGTATGACGTTCAGTTGTTCCTACTGAACGCTGCCACAATGGGAGTCCCGCAAAGAAGAGAGCGGGTCTTTTTTATTGGCCGTAGAAAGGTCCTGAATCTGCCACCGTTGAAATTGGCTTTCAATGAACCACCGGTCACATATGGAGAGTTTAGAAGTGGACATGGATCAAGGCTAAATGAATCAAGTAAAACATATAAAAGATGGATTAAGCGGCGTCCGTCCGATGGCAACATTGGAGACATCACTAAACGAACAGAAGGTAAAGAGCGGAATTTCAATACAGTATTAGTTAAAAACAGTTTAGTTCCACCAACACTGGCAAGCGGTTCTGTCTTCATTAGATACGATGAACCTTATTATATCTCTGAAAGGGATATTATTCTGATGCAATCTTTCCCACTGGATTATGACTTTATGGATGCTTCAGTGCAGTATGTCTGCGGCATGAGTGTGCCTCCAGTGATGATGAAGAGAATAGCGGAGCAGATACATTTGCAATGGTTTAAATAAAAAAAGAGGGTGCTGACAACACCCTCCCTTCAAAGACAGAAAGAAACTCCCTGCCTAAGAGCGTGATCAAGACGCGGCCGCGTTTGTGGGAAAATATCACGCTCTCATCCACTATTGTAATGGAGGTCAGGGAGAATGACAATAGAAAATACAAACACACGTTCCCTTTCTGACGAAGAAAAGAAAGAAATGCTCATGATCCTTCAAGCTGAACAGGCTGAAGGTATAGATAAATCAAAAGAGAATTATCGTAAAATCGCTCAAGCTGGCATCTCTCAATGGGTGAGGGATTTCAAAGCAGGAAACATCAAATTATCTACTGTGGAAGATCTGAAGAAGCTCATAGAACTGGATATTGAGCTTCAGAAACATGAATTTTAGTTATCTTTGTGGAGAAAAACCAAACTCGACGGTTATTCTATCACCTAGAACTGTGATTGATCTGGCAACACATCTGCCATTCTCAGTTCGTGCGTATATAAAGGTTACATTCTCACGGTTTTGACTATCGAGGAATGAGTTGTGAATAAATATTCTTGTAGGGTTCTGTATAATGCCACTTACGGTTGCTGTTACCCATTGACCTACGTACATTGATAAGTCCCTAAAATCGCTTTGTTGTGATGGTGAAGGAACATAGTAACTATAATCATATTGAGCTGGAACATACTGATACGGTTGATAATAATACACTTAAATCAATCTCCTTTTAGATGTGTTGCTGTTATTTATATGAAGGACAGTCTCCTAGTTGGAACGGGAATAAATACTCATTTTCAAAATCAAACTCAAACTTAATTCAACAGCTCGGAGGTGGGTGATATGTAATGGCTAGACCGAGAAATCCTAAAAGAGATCAGGCATTCCAATTGTGGAAGGAAAGCAGTGGAACCCGCTTACTGAAAGACATTGCTGAAGAGTTAGAGTGTTCTCAAACGCTTATCCGCAAATGGAAGAACCAAGACTCTTGGGATGAGAAATTGAATGGTAACGTTACTAAACCAAAAGGGAAATCCAATGGTAACGTTACTAAACGTCCTGGTGCTCCGAAAGGGAGTAAAAACGCCAGAGGTAATAAAGGAGGAAAAGCGCCGCCTGGTAACCAAAATGCTAAAGGTAATAGGGGTGGTGCAGCTCCTAAAGGGAACAAGAATTCATTCAAGACCGGTGAATATGAAACGATCATGTTTGAGTACATGGATGAAAAGGAACAGAAGCTTTTTACTCAAGTTGATACTGATCCTCTGTACCAAATTGATCTATCAATACGATTATTGAGCGTGCGTGAAACAAGAATGATGCGCTTGATTACTAAATATGAGAATGGATTGACTGATAAGCAGCGGACAGTCTTGCAGCAAATGCGGAAAATGAAAGATGTTGTTCAGGCTCCAGATAAAAATGGTCTGATTAAACCTGTTCCGATAACTAATGAACGTCTAGCAGTGGTCCAGATCGAGGAGACAGACTCACCGCTGCTAGAGAAGATATTGAGCATAGAAGACGCTCTGACACGTGTGACCGCACAACGTGATAAAGCCAATAGGCAGAAAGTCGACATAATGAAAACTATGTCTGAATATGAATTGAGGCTTCGTGGTCTCGATCTTGCAAACCGAACGAGAGAAGCAGAGCTTGAGAGGATCACCGCTCGACCTGTCGATGATTCGGTTCAAATAACTATAAAGAGAGCAAAGAAAAAAGGTGATGGCTGATGCAACTGATGGAGAAGGAAGTCAATCCACACTTTGAGGACTTTCTTTTTGACTGGGATCAGAAGTTTCAGTTCCTAGTGGGTGGTTACGGTTCATCTAAGAGCTATCACATTGCCTTGAAACTCATTTTAAAATTGCTTGATGAAAAGAGAACAGCCCTTGTGATTCGTGAAGTCTATGACACACACAGGGATTCAACCTTTTCGCTGTTTGAAGAGATCGTGAATGATCTTGGACTCGATCATGTGATCCAGTGTAGAACATCACCGCTCATGCTGAAATTCCATAACGGCAGCCGGATCATCTTCAAAGGGTTGGACAAGCCAGCCAAGCTGAAGTCGATCAACAACATCTCGATCATATGGATTGAAGAATGTTCAGAAGTGAAGTATGAGGGATTCAAGGAGCTGCTTGGTCGTTTGCGTCATCCGACATTACAGCTGCACATGATCTTATCAACGAACCCTGTCGGGCAGGATAATTGGACATACCGTCACTTCTTTAAGGACGATCAAAACAACCGCTTCATCCTAGATGATGAAAGGTTATACAAAGAACGAACGATCGTTATCAATGATGCGTACTATCATCATTCTACAGCTGAAGACAACTTGTTCCTTCCAGTCAGCTATATTAAGCAGCTGGATGAACTAAAAGAATATGATCCCGACCTTTATCGCATAGCCCGAAAAGGTCATTTTGGCGTTAACGGTATTCGTGTTCTTCCTCAATTTGAGGTACAGCCACATGAAGATGTGATGCTGGCCATCTCAAATATCAATCGTCCTTTGCTTAGAGCAGGCATGGACTTTGGTTTCGTTGATTCATATAACGCTGTAGTTAGGTTGGCTGTGGATCACGAGAAGAAATATCTATATATCTATTGGGAGTATTACGATCGCGGCAAAACTGATGACGTAACTGTCGAGGACTTGAAAGAGTTCGTCGAAACTAAAGAGCTGATCAAGGCTGATAATGAACAGAAGACAATCGCATATTTCCGCAAGATGGGATACAACATGGTGGCCGCTCATAAGTTTCAAGGATCACGCTTGCAATACACAAAGAAGATCAAGCGGTTCAAGAAAATCATATGTTCCGACTCGTGCAAAAACACGATCTATGAGCTTCAGCCGCTCACGTATAAGACAGACAAGAATGGCAATATCATAGAGGACGAGTTTAAGATTGATCCTCATACCTTTTCAGCCATCTGGTATGCGCTAGATGACTATGAGGTTACCGATTTGAAAGAGAAACCAAAAGGGCGGATACGCCCAAACAGAGAAAGGAGGTCACGCTGATGAATAAAGTGAAAGCGACTGTGATTAAATCAACTGTTTCTGAAACGACCAAACAAATTCATGATGATAGTTTTAACTATGAGGCTGATGGACTGATCAAGCCGCCATACAATATCAAAGAGCTCAAACAAATAGCGGAGTATTCTACCATTCTTCAGCAATGTATAGATGCGTATAAAACGAATATTCTAGGTTTCGGCTTGGGAATTGAATACGTATTTGACTTCAATGCCGAGAATGCGCCAGAACAAAAGAAAGACGCTGCTGAAAAAGAATGGACGAGGCTTGAGGAACTTGTACGATACATGAACTATGATGAATCATCCGAAGTGGTTCTAGGGTATGTGATAGAAGATCGTGAGCGGACAGGGAATGGTTTTCTTGAAGTGTTACGTAATGGCACAGGGCAACCAGCAGGGATCGAATATTTAGATGCTCAACACATGCGAATATGTAAGATAGGCGATCCTGTCGAGATCGACTTTAAATATACCGATCATGGTCAAGTCAAATCTCTCAAAAGAATGAAGAGGTTCAGAAAGTATGTGCAGCAGGTCAATACTAAAAAAGTATTCTTCAAGGAATACGGTGATCCAAGGACAATGAATGCTGCTACGGGAGAATACAGTGAAGAAACTCCTTCTGATCTTGTAGCAAGCGAAGTCATTCACTTCAAGATCGGAAGCGGTACATATGGTGTTCCTCGTTGGATTGGTAACATCGTCAATATGTATGGAGCGCGCAAAGCTGAAGAACTGAACTATCTGTATTTTAAACAAGGTCGCCATATGCCGGCTGCAATTACTGTAGAAAATGGGATGCTTTCAGAAGCGTCATATGAACAGTTGCAGGAATATATGAACGGCATCGAGGGCTCAGACAATGCACATAAATTCCTGTTACTCGAAGTGGAGGGGATTCCTAAGAAGGATGAAATATCCAACGATGAAGAGCCGGCTAATGTAAAGGTGGATATAAAATCACTGGCCGAGATTCTCCAGAAGGATGCGTTGTTCCTTGAATATGACGAGAAGACGAGAAATAAAATACGCTCTTCTTTCCGTCTGCCGCCGATATACACAGGAGAATCTCAGGACTATAACAAAGCGACAGCCGATACCGCTCGAAAGACGACAGAGGAACAGGTATTTCAGCCAGAAAGAATGATCATCACTGGCAAGCTCAATACACTCTTTCTTCCTGATCTTGATATTTGGCATGTGCGGTTCATATTGAATGGTCCAGACTTTCGTGATCCGCTCGAAATTGCAAAGGTTCTAACACCTTTTATTCAAGCAGGGGCAGTGTCTCCTAACGATCTGCGTGATCTGGCTGGCCGTATTCTTGGTAAGACACTTGAAGAATGGCCAGAGGAAGAATATCACCGACCAATTGAGACGAAGCCAAAGGCATCGACTAGCTTACTTGATACGGTTCTTCAAAAGTCTGCGGGTACTAATAATGAATTGGTATCGATCCTCAAAGACCTTAGGGATGAACTAGAGGAGATCCGCAAATGAGCAAGATCGATCAGCTGATAAAAAACATCAATACCTTTGTGCAAAAAGCGGAGGAAGATGAGGTCAAAGAACTTGAAGCAGCTGTAGCAGATTTCCCTGAACTGAAAGACATTCCCTCTTTGGTAGAAGAATACGAGAAAACCATCGCTAGATTGTTCAGATTGCAACGCAGGACGTTTTTGAAAGCACTGAAAGGTTTTACATCCAAGGATGATTCGGAGACGTTAGAATCAATTCTAGCGTTCTTTCAAAATGACTTGTTTGCAGCTGACGAATTTGCGGAGCTGTTTGGAAAAGAAACGGCCATATTTCTGACATTGACCGTCACGCAGCTGGCCGAGAAGATTATGCATTCCATCGATGCTGATATTCCATTCAAGGTGCTTTCTGAGAAAACTGAACAGTGGATTGAATCGTGGTCGCAGGAGTTGGCGCAGCTGATGAAGCTGAATACTCATACGGCCATTGAGCAAACGTTGAAGGAAGGAATAAAAGAAGGCCGCTCTATCCAGGAGATTGAACTGGAGCTGAAGGACCTTCCTGAATTCAGCCGGAAGCGCGCACGTGTGACAGCTGTAACTGAAGTGTTGACCGCTTCTTCCGTCGCTCAACATGAATCTTATGTTCAATCTCCAGCTGTGACGGGGAAGAAGTGGAAGCACAGTGGAGGGAAAAAGAATCAGTCGAGAGAAAGTCATGTGCAGTTGGACGGCACAACCATTCCTCTCGATGAAGAATTCGAGATACCAGGCAGCGGAGAGCGGTGCATGTTTCCGAGAGATACACAGCTGACGCCAAAAGAGCGAGTGAACTGTCATTGTGCGGTTGGTCCTGTGGTTGATCCAGTCATTCTAGGATTGTCAGCTGAGGAAAAAGAGACAATACGTCAAAAAACAATAGAAAATATAGGAAGGTATTGAAATGGGGCTTACGAGAAAAATATTTAATATACAGTAAAGGAGGTAAAAAAAGAATGTCCGTAAGTACCCTGATACAAAATATAATAAACGATACTATTCATGAAATAGATTTACTTAAAGTGCAAAATAAATATACTACTGAAACAGCAGAAAATGTGGTAAAAAGAGCGATTGAAAAAATAAATAATATCAACGAAAAAACTACATATCACGAACACCTTCGGATCAGAGTTAGAAATCCGTTTAGAGGACCAATTTCAATTCCGAACATACCAGTGCCAGATATTCTGCCGACTATACCGGATAGACTAAATGTTCCTTCGCCAGAAGAAATAGCAAGGCGTTTGGAAGAAGCATTGAAAAGAGCTACCAAGAATAAATTAACTGAGGGAGCGCAGGCTGCCATTAATAACCTCAAAAATAGTGTGCCAAATCCAGTAGAAATAGCTGGAAAAATGATTGCTGAAATAGAATCTTATAGTAATCAGTTAGAAACATTATTGGAACAATTGAACCCGGTGACGTTAATTAATAAGGCTCTCGATGATGCAGAGAAAATAATAGAAGCTTACCTTGATTCTAATTTGAATTTTGAAATGGTCAATTTAAAAGGGCTTTCTGACATTAACATTACTTTAGATGGAACGAAAGTTAGTGTGAATAGCGGTGTTTATTTGGTTTTTAAGGATGCTACTAACTTTGATCAATATTTAAGTAACTTCGTTTTTACAGTTGAATGTGATATAACTAACCCTTTGGATTATACAATAAGTCCCAACCCTCTTGCTTTAGGCGATAGTAATATCGATCTTCAGGAAAAGATAAAGGAAGATATTAATAATAAAGGAGAAGCACTAGCGTTCGAAGTGACTCGGAAAATTGCAGAATGTTATTGTCCACCTCTAGGTGTAATAAAATCATTTATGGATTTACTCAAATTATGACGTGGCCGAATTTAAATTCGGCCTTTTTTATTTTGAAAGGAGGTGAATGAATTGCCACGCGAATTGATAAATGCAAAGATCACACACGTTTCATACGTGGACAAGGCTGCTAATCAAAAGCAGTTCTTTTTTATGAAGTCAGAAAAACAGCCAGACTTTCAAAAAGAGATCAAGGTCATTGCGAAGGCTGATGATGCCCAGCGTCTTGTGTACGGTATTGTA
Organism: Bacillus sp. LNXM65; assembly: GCF_002998575.1. NCBI lineage: Bacteria > Bacillati > Bacillota > Bacilli > Caryophanales > Bacillaceae > Bacillus > Bacillus sp. LNXM65. Next base: position 26,204 of record NZ_PVRB01000013.1, read on the forward strand.
TATGAGCCTCATGTGGAAGATGCACATGGAGATTTCATGACACCAGAAGAAATTGAAAAAGCCGCTCATGGGTTCCTGAAGGATGCACGTGAGATCGACAAGCAACATGATTTCCAAGGCGGTGTCGGGGAAGTCGTTGAATCGTACATTGCTCCGTCTGACTTTGAAATGGGTGATGAGATGATCAAGAAAGGATCGTGGGTCCTTGTGACAAAGGCTTCCCAAGAGATTTGGGAACAGATTCAAAAAGGCGAGATCACCGGATATTCAATGGCCGGAACAGCAGACATAGGAAAACAAGAGCGTGAGCCAGCTTCTGAAGAGAAGGGGCTTTTTTCTTTGCTCAAAAACTTCTTTTTATCAAAAGGAGAAGTAAAGAACAGATACGACAAAGGCCGCATGCGTCGTGAGTTTTGGGCGGCACAAGATGCGCTGAATTCCGTTTTGTATAAATGGGATTCTTACGACGAAGAAGACTTAGAGACTGATCCTGAAAAGGTGAGGACAGCACTGCAAGATTTTGTTGAAATTACACAAGAGATTTTGCTTACTGATGACTTAGCAGGGATCCAAACTGACCCACCTGAAGAAGTCGCAAAAGCTGGCCGAAAGTTTTCAGCAGCTAATTTGAATGAACTAAAAAATGCAAGAGCCGCTATCGACAATCTGTTGAGTCAAGCGGAAGAGAAGGAGGAGAACGAAGAAGTGAAAAAAGAAGATCTGCAAAAGATGCTAGATGACACAATTGCACCGGTTGTAAAACGACTGGAAGACCTTGAAAAAGGAGAAGGCGAGCAGCAAACTGATCCGCAAGAAAATCAACCAGATGAAGCTGTTGCAAAAGAAATGGCCGCAGCTGTAGAAAAGGCATTGGCTCCAGTGGTCGATAGAGTCGAAGCGCTTGAAAAAGCACGTCCGCAAGGTAATGGAGTAGAGGATGCACAACAACAAGACTTACAAAAATCTGTATTTGATGGCTTGCTTTAAGCCGAGACAAAGGAGGAACTAGAGTGAGAAATCAAGAGGTAATTAACAAAGCGGAAGTGACGCTTGGTACTTTAAAGACAGGCGGTCTCATGAATCCGACCCAATCTAGTACATTTATTCGTATGGTGCAAAACACACCAACAATTTTAAATGATGCACGTGTCATTCCAATGGAAAGCGATTCGCAAAAGATTGAAAAAATCGGTTTTGGTCAGCGTATCTTACGTGCGGGAGAAGAGGGAAAGGCTTTAACAACTGACCAAAAGGTTGCGCCAACAACAAGCACTGTTCAGCTAACTGCGAAAGAAGTCATCGCAGAAGTGAATATTACGTATGACACCCTTGAAAACAACATCGAGGGTGACAATTTACAGAACACCATCATGCAAATGCTCGCTGAACGTGCTGCAGTAGACATTGAAGAATTGATCCTAAATGGTGATACAAAATCTAAGGATACTTATCTTGCTCAACTAGATGGTATCCGCAAACAAGCGGAATCTCATATCGTAGATGTAGCTGGTGAACCACTTACACGCCAAGTATTCAAACAAGGATACAAAGCGGTTCCGTCTAAATATCTGCGTATTCCGCAAGAATTCCGTTTCTATACGTCTCCAGGACAAGAAGTCGAATGGAAAGACAAAGTGGCAGATCGTCAAACGAATCTAGGGGATGCTGCTGTACAAGGTGGACTTTCTTCCGCATTCGGTGTCCCAGTCAAAGGTATTGCAAACATGCAGCCATATGGAGTGGGAGAGGACGGCACAGATGTTTCGGACATTTTATTGACTCATCCAAAAAACATCATCCTTGGCTTCTCTCGCAATATTCGCATCGAGGTTGATAAGGACATCCGTAGACGTAAATTCATCATTGTGTTGACTGCGAAGCTCGACAGCAAATTTGAGGAAGAGGATGCTGTAGCTAAGATCATCAAGGTCAAGGAGTGATCAATATGTATAAAGCTGAATTGATCAAGGGAAAGACATACGCTGTGATGGGGCATGTCTTTCTTCTTAACCAAGAAAAGAAGATCGAGAAAAAGGTTTATCAATATCTCAATGGCAATGAGTTCTTCGAATGTAAACAGGTGAAAGCCCCTACCGAGGAGCCAAAGCCAGATGATCAAACGAAAGAAAAGAAAAAGCCGGCGAAAGAGGATACTGAACAAGACCAACAAGACCAACAAGAAAAAACAGGAGAGTGATGCTGATGCTGATCTCTCCTGAAGATGTTAGGGCATATACCGTATTCGAGAGTGTGAAAAACCGCTCTGACGAACTCTTAATCAGTGACATCATTGAGGCTGAAGCTGAGGTATTTAAGGTCGTAGGTCATGATTTCTCAAGCGGTAAATATCAGCCGCTTCCTGAAAAGGCAAAGATCGCATTGATTAAAATGGCGCAGTTCTTCGCACTTATTAACGGCGATGAATCAATCATAAAAGGGTACAAGTCGGAAAAGATCGGTGACTATTCATACACCTTGGCAGACGGGAATGCCGTTTCAAAGCCAGATGTGTATAACCTGTTGATAGATTTCATTGAGCCGGGAGAACCGCCAGAAGATCCAGGCAGCGTCAAATTAAGGTTGAGATCGCTATGAGCTATCAATCATTGCTAACGGATCGATGCGATATTTTCCATCTACAGAATAAGCAGCTGTCAAAAGATCGTTTTGGCGTGCCAGTTCAAGATGCGCAGCCGGTCTTTTCATATCCTGATGAGCCTGATCAAGTTGATCAAGCATGTTACTTCACAGAGAGAAATCAAAACATCACACAGCAGGAGCCAAACGCAACCATTCATCAATCGTATCTTGTTCATTTTCCCATTACCACCGATATTCGTATAAATGACAAAGTGGTATGGGAAGGCATCACTTTGAAATTGCAAAAGCCCAGACGGATCAAAAATCACCACATTGAGGTGGTAGCGATGAGGAGTGAAAGCCTATGAGGATTGATGGTCTTGATCAATTCATTGAGGACTTGAATGCAGCTGTTAATGGCGGCTTGCAAGCTGAATATGAAGAATGGTTGGAAGCGATGGGTTATGAGTTCCTAGATATTGTTCAGGATGAGGTCATTCGTACAAAAACGGTAGATGCTCGCCGTTTGCTCAACTCATTCCAAAAGGGAGACCAAGAAAACGTCTTTTCAATGAGCAGTGGCGGTCTGACCTTGGATGTAGGGACAAACCTAGAATACGCATCGTACACAAACGATGGTCACTTTACCATTGATCCCTCCAAGAATCAGGACAGACGTTGGGTTCCTGGTAGGTGGGTTGGAGACCGCTTTGAATACGATCCAAACGCTGAAACAGGAATGCTTCTAAAGTTCCAGTGGGTTGAGGGCAGCGGTTATTGGGATAATGCACTTTCAATTTTTGAACAGATGTTTGAACAATCATTAGACCGCAAACTGCAGCAATGGATCGATGAACAATTTGGGCGGTGATTAGATGAATCAAGAAGTCGGCGCCATCATGAATTATTGTTACAAGCGGTTTCCTGTGAAGGTCTACGAAAAGGAAATTCCCGAACAATTTCAGGTCCCATCGATGTACTTTCCTGCAGCATGGACAAACACAAAAAACGATACTGTTTCAACGTTCCTCAAAACATACACGCTGCATATTAAAGTGTTTCACAAAGATTCTGGACAGGCTCATGATGCAGCAGAAACAATCGTTGATGCCTTATCAGCGGATCGGAATATCATTCAGATGGTCAGTGAAGACGGTGAACCGCTCGATCAATATGTCCGCATTAAGAGAGCTGAAACTAGGAATGGTGATAAAGGCGTAGCAACGATTGTCCTCACATGGGATAGTGCCTATTGGTACAACCGAGACGAGCAGCCAAGCCTTGACGACATAAATTTTTCAGACGGGGTGATCAAACGTGAGCAAGACTAAAAATGAATCACAGGTGAAAGAAGAAAAAGCCGCACCTGTTCTTACTAAAGAAGCGGCATTTTCATTTGAAGCCTTGAAAGAGCACAGCAAGGAATTGTTTGGCGTAAAGCCTGAAATCCTTGAAGGTGCTCTTTTTTATATCAAAGATCAACCAATTACAAAAACAGAAGCAAAGAAGCAGATTGATGCTTTTTTGTCTAAGGAGGTTTAAGCATGAATGGAGGTACTTTTACACCAGGTACAGAGAAAAAGCGTCCTGGTATCTACTTCAATTTTAAAACCACAGCACAGCAACGTATCACGCTAGGTAATCGCGGCACCGTTGCACTTCCGATTACGATGAGTTGGGGAGAGCCTAAGACGTTCATCTCCATTTCAGGAATCGAGGACTTAAATAAAAAAGTCGGATTAAACATCGATGACAAGTCACTGCTTCTTTTCCGAGAAGCGAAGAAAAAAGCACAAACAGTTCTTTTATATCGATTGAATGAGGGCGAACCTGCAAAGGCTCAGATCAGCGAGAATTTTAACGTTCTTGCCAATTATGGCGGGCAAAAAGGTAATGAGGTCACGATCCAAGTCACTGAAAACGTATTGGACAGCTCCAAGCGTGATGTGGTGACTTACGTGGGTACAGACATTGTTGATAAACAGGTTGTCACTGATGTCAAAGAGCTGAAGCAAAACAAATATGTTTCGTTCTCTGGTGAAGGTGAAGTGACAATCACAGCTGGGGTAACACTAAGCGGTGGGAAAAACGGTGTGCCAAGTGTGGCAGATTACACCGCATTCCTTGAAGCTGCTGAAACAGAATACTTTGACGTAATCGCGCTGCCTAATAACACTAGCGAGCAGTTAAAAGCGACATTTGTGGCCTTCGTCAAGCGGCTGCGTGATGACCAAGGGCGTAAGGTCCAAGGTGTTTTACCGAACTACGTAGCTGATCATGAAGGTATCATCAATGTCACAAGTGGGGTTCTGTTAGAAGACGGTACAAAAATCACACCAGCCAGAGCTACTGCGTGGGTGGCCGGTGCATCAGCAGGAGCAAACTTCAATCAGTCACTGACCTTTGTGGTATATGAAGGGGCTGTGGACACGTTAGAGCGTCTTGATAATGATCAAGTGGAATACCGCTTATCACAAGGTGAATTCTTGTTCACGTTTGATGCGCGTGATCGCACAGTGAGCGTTGAGAAGGACATCAACTCTCTAACAAGCTATACAACGGAGAAAAACAAGACATTCGGGAAAAACAAAATTATTCGAGTGCTTGATGCAATCAACAACGATCTCACACGTGAATTGAAGAATCTGATTAAGTTACGTAAAGCAAATGGCAATGACATTCCGGCATCTGATGATGGTTTGCAGCTGGTGAAAACTCTCATCACGCAATATCTTACGCAACTGCAAGATGGATCTGGAATCACTGGCTTTGACTCTGAGACCGACATCATGATCGCTTTAAATGAAGATCGTGACGGTTTCTTGATTGATCTAGCTGTTCAACCTGTTGATGCAGCTGAAAAATTCTATTTCAATGTAGAGGTGAAATAAGATGGCTTTTAAAGCGCAGAATACCATTTCAGGTAAGGAAGGACGCTTATTCCTCGATGGTGAGGAAATGGCGTTCATTAAAACGTTTGAAGCAAACGTGGAGAAAAACAAATCAGAGGTCAATGTCATGGGCCGTCGTATGACAGGGCACAAGACAACAGGAGCAAAAGGAACAGGAACGGCAACATTTTATAAAGTGACGTCCCGTTTCGTTCAATTAATGCTCAATTATGTGAAGAAAGGGGAAGATCCTTACTTTACAATGCAAGCAGTTTTGGATGATAAATCATCCACACGCGGCACAGAGCGTGTCACATTGTTTGATGTGAACTTTGATTCAGCTAAGATCGCGGGGCTTGATGTGGATTCGGAAGCACTTGAAGAAGAGGTTCCTTTCACGTTTGAGGACTTTGATCTTCCTGAGAAGTTGAAGGATTCTTTCTAAGAAATTTGGAGGAAATTAGCTAATTAATTAGCTAAATAAAAACCGAATATGCTATAATGCAAAGAGAATGCTCAGAGCATTCCCAAAGCATTCCGATACAAAATTATGTTTACATGCAAAGCAATTTGCATAAAATAAAAAGAAGCCAGGATGCGCTAACATCCCGGCAATGTACAATGAGGCCCTCAAGGGGCTGGCTTATCAATCTGATAGTATTAAGGATAGACTTTCCCTTTTACCTACCACAGCTCAAGGGGAGTCTATTTTTTATTTATATACGTCAACAAAGCAAGGATAAACATCCCGAATAAAAGCATTAGGGAAATCGCTTGGAACGTTGACATGAGCATCACCCCCTTCCTATCGGGGATGAGCCAGACACCCTTGAGCAAGCCGTTCAATTGTACGAATTATATTATACATGAAAAGATTGGAAAGCACATTCAAAAAATGGATGTGCTTTTTTGCATTCAAAAAACAAATCAAAGGGAGTTTTTAAACATGAGCGAAAAACAAACAAACAACGTATATGATCTTTCATTCTTTATGCCAGGACAAACAGCAGATGCGGAAGAAGTCAAATCCAATATCTCAAAGCGTTTCGTTGATAAAGAAGGTAAAGTGATTCCATTCGTATTCAAAGCGATCACAACAGAGCGCATCGATGAACTGGAGAAAGAAAACACGACTTTCAAAAATGTTAAAGGTCGTGGACGTGTGAAAGACTTGGATTCCCAACGTTTCTATGCACGTATCGCAGTTGAATCAACCATTTACCCAGACTTCAAATCAAAAGAATTGCGTGAGGCATACAACACACAAGATCCAGTCGAAGTGGCAAAGCGTGTCCTTTCTGTCGGCGGTGAATATGCGAACTGGTTAAACAAAGCCATTGAAGTCAACGGGTTTGAAGATGAAATTGAAGACTTAGAAACAGAAGCAAAAAACTAATAAAGGACGGGAATAAAGAGGCTGTGTATCTGTATTACTGCATGCATGAGCTTCATTATTCCCCGTCCCAGCTTTTAGAGGTTTATAAAGCGCAAATGCCATTCAAGGCCTTTTTGTTTGGGTTAATAGCCCACAAACTTGAAGTGTTAGAAAAAGAATCAAAGAAAGGGGGATAAGACATGGCTCGTTTAACCGCTCGGTTTGAATTACAAGACCGGATCACGCGTAAATTGCGTTTGATCAGAGGAGATATGGAACGCCTTGATAGATTGCGCCGCAGATCAGAGCGTCCAATCACATTGAGAGTACGAGACAATGCGACAATCGCATTAAGACGTGTTCAGCGTTTCATATTGCGTGACCTTGCTCGAACTTATCAACTTACACTGGATGTAAATGATCTGGCCACAAAAGCACTACGAAAGTTTAATGGCTTCTTACAACGTAAGATGCCGCGTACTCATAGCGTGTTGATGCGTATTAAAGATCAGGCAACACCAGGGCTTGTCAGATTACGTCGTTATATCAATCGCAATTTGGGCAAAGTTCAGCAATTTACCATAGCTGTATATGATCGGGCATCCGCAAGCATTAGGCGCATTGCATCATATGCAGCTCGTCAACTAGGTCGTGGATACAGCTATACCATTAGAGCCGTCGATATGGTCCGGCGTACAGTCAGCCGAATAGCGTCGTATACTCGGAATACCCTCGGTACTGAATACAGAGTGGCGATTAATGCGATTGATCGTTTCACCGCCCCAGTACGTGGGGCTGTCTCATTTGCAAATACTCATTTGGGACGGACTTACACAACCACAATTAAGGTCCTTGATCTTATCACAAAGCCATTGAGAGGGATCGTGTCAGCTGTCACCAGTACACTTGGGTTGCTTGGAGTCGGTGCCGGTGCAACAGGTGGTATTGTCGTGCCGCTCAAAATGGTAGCGGATAGACAAAACATGACCACGGCTTTCGAAACACTGCTCGGCAGCAAAGGGAAAGCTAATGCACGTCTGGACGAACTGACAGTCTTTGCTGGTCAAACGCCATTTACTCGTGATGAAATTTTCGAGTCAAGTCGTGTCCTTCAAGTATTTACGGGCAACGCTTTATCAACTACAGAAGGCTTGAAGCTGGTTGGTGACGTTGCCGCAGGTGTTCAGCGACCATTTTCCGAAGTTGCGCTATGGATGGGGCGTTTATATGACGGCATTAAATCGGGGCGTCCTATCGGTGACGCAACGGCAGCGCTGCAAGAAATGGGGGCGATCTCTGGTGATGCCAGAGGTAAGCTCGAAAAACTTGCAAAGAGCGGCAAGGACATAAATAAAACTTGGCCGGAAGTAACGAAGGAATTTGGCAAATACAACGACATGATGATCAAAATGTCCGACAACCTGGCCAACTTATTCCTGGGTGTTAAATCATTCATCAATAACAGCATCCTTATGCCTTGGGGTAAAGGACTTGCAGCTGCATTTCAGCCTGCTCTTGAAGCGTTCAGAACGTGGCGAGGAGAATATTCCTTTGTACTGACCGATCTTTCCAATAAAGCTGAAAAAGCGGGCAAGAAATTCGCTAACAGCTTCCTTGATCCGACTAAGAGTGTTTTCGGATTTATTGGTGATCAGTTCAAAATTTTGTTCCCTGGAGAAAAACTATCCAAGAAGCAAATGAAAGAACTGAAGGTCAAATTTAAGGATAATCCTAAATTACAGAAACACTTTGAACAGCTTGAGAAATATCGAGATATGAGCTTTGAGACAAGATGGAAGCTCGTCTTAGATAATACAAAAGACGTCTTTGGCGAATGGTGGGAGAAGACTGGGAAACCAGGCCTTTTCAAAATGGCCGAGAATGTAGGTAAGACTTATGGTGGCATCATAAACGGTGTGATCAACGGTCTACTTGGTATTGATGACAAATCGACGGATGATTCTTTCGTAGACGCCGGGGCAAAGGCAGGAAAGATATTCATCGAATCATTTTTAGAAGCTCTTGATCCAGCGCAATTAGGAATTCGTATCACCAAGAAGATTGGTGAGATCAACTTGAATGCTCTCACAGGAGAAGGCTCAATTGCTGGTGCTTTGATTGCCAATGCATTTGCACTCGCATTCCTTGGAAAAGTGGCCACGTTGTTAAAGCCGCTTAAATCCATCCTTTCAGGAGCCTTTGCACTCTTCAAATGGGGCAAAGGTTTAAACGGAGGATTAGGACCAGGAACAAGCGGCGGTATAATTGGCGGAATTGGTGGAGCAAGACCACCAAGGAACCCAAGACCACCTGAATATCGTCAGCCTTGGATCAATAGAGGAGAGCCAGTAAGACCAACCACACCAAACCAAGGGCGTGGCGGTGGTGGATTGTTGGGGAGTATCGGAAAAGGTGCAAAGAGTATCGGAAAACGTATTCCTATTCTCGGTACACTGATTGCGGCTACAGAACTGATCGGCATGAATAATGACAACAAAGGCGAAAAGATCGGTGGGTTTGCTGGCAATCTAGGTGGTGGTATCGGTGGAGCTGCATTAGGTACATTGATCGCCCCTGGTATCGGAACAGCAATTGGAGGTATCTTAGGAAGCATCTTTGGCGGTGATCTCGGTAACTGGATCGGTAAGATGTTTGATGACGGAACCATCAAGAAGAAATGGGATGAGCTTGTAAAAGGCGCTGAAAATGCAGTCCAATGGATTAAAGTCACATGGAGCACTTTTTCCGGTTGGTTTAATGATAATGTTCTAAACCCTATTACGACATTCTTCAGTGACACATGGACCTGGATCACAGAGAAATGGGGTCAGCTTTCTTCATGGTTTATGAATAATGTCTGGCTACCGATTTATAACTTTGCAGTTCCAATCATCAACTTTGTGGTTGGTGTTTTTGTCGTGGGATGGGAATTGATTAGTACCGTCTGGGGAGCTGCATCAACTTGGTTCAATGACAATGTATGGACTCCGTACGGACAAGTGGCGGTCGCTGCGATCACCCTTGTCTGGAACAAGATCGTTGAATTGTGGAACTGGATACAAATCACCTGGTCCGTTTTCTCAGCATGGTTCATGACTTATGTATGGGAACCATTTGGATCAGTGGCGATTGAAGCCATTGTAGGGGTGTGGAATAAATTAACCGAGTTCTGGAATTGGGTTCAATTCGTATGGGGCACGTTTGCGGTATGGTTTGATACTTTCGTTTGGCAACCTTTTATTAACGTTGGTCTGCCAGCCATCATGTTTATCTGGAACCTATTTAAAAGCACATGGAACTGGATTAAAACATCATGGGTGGTGCTCGCAACTTGGTTTGATGAGTATGTGTGGCAGCCATATAAAAAGTACGCAGAGCCAGCGATTGTATTCGTGTCAACAAAATTTGATGAAGCATGGCAAACGATCAAGGGAATTTGGGATGGAGTTAGTGGATGGTTTGAAAAACTTGTGTTTTCCCCGTTGCAAAATTTTGCAGCAACTTTAAAAGAGACATGGGATGGCATCTTTGGTGTTGTGGGTAATGTAGTCGGTAAAATTAAAGAAGTTAGTGGGAAGGCATTTAAATTCTTTGAAAGTAAAGGTGAAGAAAAGACAGGTTGGAAACCTAAAGGGAAGAAAGAAGAAAGAAACGCCACCGGTGGTTATATCACAAAGCCAACTCTTTCATGGATCGGAGAAGCGGGGAAAGAGTTTGTCATCCCGACTGAAAACAATAAAGGACGAGGGAAGATGCTTCTAGCACAAGCTGCTTCACATCTTGGAATGTCTGTTATGCCAAGCGGTGCTTCACCAACCTCTCCAGCAAGCTCATCGTCTCCAATGAGACCGGCAGCCGCTTCATCAGTTTCCACATCTGCAAGTGGATCAGTATCAATTGGGGAGACCGGCAATGCATCAAAATACGGGGAACAGTTTAGCACTGACTTTGAAAAAGGGTTAAACAGCAAAGTCGTTTCACTTGAACAGTGGAAACAAGCTAATATCAAGCAACCATTTACTCAAATTCAAGCATCAACACCGCTTTATGGTGTGCAAACTGTCACTGGCTTTGCTGCAGGTCAAAACATGACACCAACTGGCACAAGTCAATTCTTAGATCAAAATGTAAGACAACCTTTCTTATCTGCTCGACAAGAATCACCTAGCTGGGGCGTTGGACTTATTGACGCATTTAACAGCGGTATGAGGTCAAAAGGAAGCGAAGTGACACAAGCAGCCAAGGACATGGCGAAGAAAGTGGAGCAAGCCTTCCGCGAAGAATTGGACATTCATTCTCCTTCACGTGTCATGATGAGTCTTGGAAAATTTGCATCGATCGGAGTCGTCAAAGGTCTTGATTCAGTTGACGTGAAGAAATTCGCAGAGAATCAAGCTGGTTCCTTAATTGCTGCATTTAGTGGCATGGGTGCATCTAACCTGAGTGTTCAGCAATGGCTTATGGCAGCTCTGATGGCAACCGGTACATCTATGAGCTGGTTACCTGGTTTGATGACGATCGCGCAGAATGAGTCACGTGGAAACCCGAAAGCGATCAACCTATGGGATTCAAACGCCAAAAGAGGAACGCCGTCTAAAGGATTGATGCAGACCATTGATCCGACCTTTAATTCAAACAAGGCAAGTGGTATGAACGACATCTGGAACCCGATCCATAATGCTGCAGCTGCTATCAATTACATCAAAGGCAGATATGGAAGTGTCTATAATACGCCTGGGTTGAGAAGTATCAGAAACGGTGGACCATATAAGGGTTATGCAAACGGTGGTCTAATCACGCAAGAACAAATTGCCAGAGTTGGTGAAGGAAACAAGCGTGAATGGATCATACCGGAAGAACGCGGCATACGTGGACGCTACTTGTTGGCGCAAGCTGCACAGGCTTTAGGAATGGACGTATACGATCCGGCCACCGCTACATCATCTGAGCTTTCACAAGGGCAGGTGCAAACAGTAACAGCTGGCACAACGAATGGACCGTCTGCTTCTAGTGGATCAAAACAGGTCATCATTAACTTTAATGGTGATCAGCACTTCCATAACGGCCAAGATGAAGATTCACTTGTTGAAAAGATCAAACGATCAATAGCTGAAGAACTAGAAGTCGAGATCAACACAGGAACGAAGGGAGTCGTGATCGATGGCTAAATCAAAATATCAATTGTGGATTTCGCAAGGGAAGGACAAACTGCGATTCCCTGTTCTTCCTGAGAAATTAGAACTCAATAACAACGTACAAAATGAATCTATCAAAGTATCAAAATTTGGCGAACTCACATTCTTAGATGTACCAGGGGCTCGTCAAATTTCATTTACAACTTTCTTTCCTAGAAAGTATACGCCAATCGCTGAATATAAAAGCATTCCCTCACCAGAGAATGCGATCGCCAAAATAGAGCGATTCATGAAGTCAAAAAAGCCTGTACGCTTTATTGTCACAGGGACCAAAATAAATATGCAATGCAGCATAGAAAGCTTCAATCACAATGAAGGTACTTATGATGTTGGTGATCGAGAATTCACGCTGCAGCTGAAAGAATACAAAACCGCATCACCTAGAAAAATTAAACGGAAAGCCAAAAAGAGCAGCAAAAAACGCAGCTCAAAAGGCGCACCAAAAGTGTACACCGTTAAAAAGGGTGATACATTGTGGGATATTTCTGGTCGCTTCTATGGTGACAGCACAAAATGGCGGCGCATTTGGAATGCAAATAAAGCTGCGATGATCAAACGAAGTAGACGCAATATTAGACAACCAGGGCATTGGATTTTCCCGGGTCAAAAATTGAAAATACCACAATAGGGGGGCTGACATTGATTGAGCTTTTTGCCATCAGAAGCGGCACCATGTATGAGCTTGTGACAGAGAGTGTGACACTTCGGGGGCAAAGGTATCAGGCTCCCCGCTCAATACAAGCAACAATCGTTACAAAACAAGGAAGTCAAAAGTATTACAGCATCAAAGAGGGTGACACGGTTCTTTTCAAGTGGAAAGGAAAAGAACTCTTTCGTGGAACAGTGTTTGCAAGAACGCCCAAAGATGAAAAGCTCACTTTTACTGCTTATGACATGCTTCAGTATTTGGTGAAGAACCAGGATGTCTATGTCTTTGCAAACAAGCGGGCTGATCAGATAATGAAGCGGCTTGGTCAAGATTTTCAGATCCCAATGACTTCGATTGCGAATACTGGCCATGTCATTAAATCGCTTGTATTCAAAAACGATACAAGCCTTTATGACATCATCTTGCAGGCTCTAAGGGAAACAAAGAAACAAACAGGACGTAACTATCAGATTTATTCTTCTAAAGGGAAAATGGGACTGAGAGCCTGGCCTGATCCGTCCGAAGTTTGGGTCATTGAGGCGGGTGTCAATCTCATTGATTATCAGTACAGTACTTCCATAGAAGAAACGGCAACTCGTGTGAAGATGAGGGCCACGCGTGTTGAAAAAATCAAAGTCTTAAAGAAGGAAAAAAAGAAATCAAAGTCTACAGACAAAGAGAAAGATAAGAAAACGGCCAAACCAACAAAGCCAAAGATGGTCACGCAAAAGAAAGAGATTGAGATGCTGGCTGTGGCGAATGATAGTGCTGCTAGAAGCAAATACGGCATCCTGCAGCACGTCGAAAGAGTGTCAGGGGAGATCAACCAAGCACAGCTGCAAAAGAGGGCTGATGTTCGTCTCTCACAGAAAAAGGGCGTGAAAAAAGAACTCAAAAGTATTCAAGCTCTAGGTATTCCTAGATTACAAAGCGGCATGCCTGTGCGGATCATCATTCCGGATATTGGCATTAAAAAAACGTACTGGATCGACCAGGACAGCCATGAATTCAAAGGAACCAAACACACCATGACGATTGATGTCGTTGAAAAGAATACAATCCCAACGGGGAACCAGTCATGAAACTAAGTGAGGCAATTAAGCGATTGGCCGTCAATGCGGTTGATGCACAATCGCCAACTGACTTGATACTTGGTGACGTGGTGTCTGTTTCTCCTCTTAGTGTTAGGCTCAACGAAAATGACAAACTCATCATTCCTGAAGAACTTCTTATCTGGCCAGCCCGCCTAGATGAGGGAGAAGATGATGAGCTAGAAGAAGGCGATAGTGTCATGGTTCTTGCGATGTCAGGCGGCCAAACGTTTTACATCTTAGATAAAGTAGTAGGAGGTGGTTCATGATGGCACTCTCTCCAGAAGAAGAAATTGAAGATTTTGAGGAGGATGAAGAGGATATTGTTGAACCTTCGACCACCTACCGAATCGACTTTGAAACTGGCCGTCTAACCAATGAAAAGATTAATGGTCTTGATGCTATTCGTCAATTTGTCTATATGGCCCTAAGAACTGAACGATATTCGCATGCTGTTTATAGCCATGACGTAGGATGTGAGGTTCAAGAAGCTGTGTCTGATGAAGAATCAACGGACGAATACAAGGAGATGGAGATTCCGCGGCTCATTGAAGAGGCTCTTTTAGTGGATGAAAGAATTGAAAGTGTGCAAGATTTTGAGATCACTAAAGAGGGTGCAGTCTTTAAGGTGGTATTTGACGTGGTGACAGATGAAGGAACCTTGGAGATCGAGGAGGTGATTGGCGAAGATGTTTGAAGAACAGTCTTATGAAGCCATCATGGAACGCATGTTGGAACGTATACCGGATGATATTGATAAACGTGAAAACAGCGTTATATGGAATGCGTTGGCCCCTGCAGCTGCGGAACTTGCTCAATCTTATATATGGCTAGACCAGGTATTCGATCTTGTCTTTGCAGATACAGCTCAAGGGGAATTTTTAGATAGACGAGCTGCTGAAGTTGGAATCACTCGTAAAGCGGCCACAAGTGCTGTATGGTCCGTTGAAGTCTCGCCTGAAGGTATCAGAATACCAACGGGATCAAGATTCTATATCGACAATCTGTACTTTCAATATCAAGACGGCACGCTGAAGTGTGAAACGACTGGTGCTGTAGGCAATGGGAATTTTGTAGAGTTGCCGCTCCTATCGCTCGATAACATACCAGGGCTAGAGTCTGTCATCTTTGAAGAATTGAAGATACCAGGGCAAGAGGAAGAAGACGATGAAGCACTGTATGAACGGTACTTGATGAGGGCAAGGCGGGAGGCTGTAAGTGCCAACAAAGCTCACTATAAAAAGTGGGCTGAAGAAGTAGAAGGAGTTGGCAGGGCAAAGGTTTTTCCTCTTTGGAACGGAGAAGGGACGGTCAAAATTGTCATCACAGATGGGAATTTTGATGTTGCGACGGATCTGCTTGTCAATAAGGTGCAGGAGTACATTGATCCGGTTCCGGGCGAAGGGGAAGGCCAAGCACCGATTGGAGCCACCGCCACTGTTGAAAGTGCCAAGTGGAAAGATGTTGAGGTGTCTGTATCTGTGGAGCTTAAAATGGACTATTCACTTGAAGATGCTCAACAAGAAATAGAGGAGAAGATCAAGGCTCTCCTAAAATCACTTGCCTTTGAAGAAAATGTGATCAGAATGTCAGCGATCAATGATATTTTGTATCATGCGGATAGTGTCTCTGATTATGCGGATGTCTTGATCAACGGTGAAGCCAAAAACTTGCCGCTTCAGGACATTGAGATTCCACGTCTAGGGCAGGTGAACGTTATTGAGCAAGCTTGATGAAATGAAAGCTTACCTTCCTGCTTATCTCACAGAGATCACAGATTTTGATGAGCTCATGAAATCCGAAGCTCCTGAGATGGAAAGGATAGACGATTCTATTTTTGATATGACTGATCAGCTTTTTCCGATCACTGCCACATGGGGTCTGAATCGATGGGAAAGAATGTTGAAGGTGCAGCGTGAATCAGGTGACTCGATTGAATTGAGAAGGGCACGTATTTTGAATCTCATGTCAAACATTCCACCGATCACTTATGCTTCTTTAGAAAGGGCTGTGAATCGCTTTCTGAAGAACCCTAGCGCAGTAGTTCGTCTAACGACAGGCCGCTATCATTTCTCGTTACGGGTGAATCTAGATGATCTGCAAAACACAAGATACATCGTTGAAACACTGGAAAACCTCAAACCGGCTCACTTGGCTTACAAATTCACAAGCGTTCATCATACAGATGTTCATGAAATTAAAGACTATCATAACCGGCTCACACTGCGCAGCAGAGTGGGCTTTTTTGATCACATCCCCATTTTACTCAATGGTGAATTTTTATTAAATGGTACATTTTATCTTAGCGGATCGCGCAATTCAACTGACATCCCTGTTCGGTTTAGGCAGTCTTTAAAAATGGCCATGAAACTCAAAAGAGAAATGAAAGTTTCTGGCCGTACAAGATATGTCATGGTAGGAGCAAGACACGAAACGAATCAACAAGCAGCTCTCACACTTCGATCTCGCTTCAATCATGTTAGGAAAGAAAAAAAGAAAATGACATTCCGGATGGCTGCTCATGTATCAAATAACCAGAGTGGAAGTGTCATTATCAAACAGAAATATTGGACGCTTGATGGATCGGTACCACTAGACGGTTCAAAATATCTAGCTGCCACGTCCAAACAAATAGATTTATAAAGGAGGATCATAATGGCTGATCAATTAACCGTAACAACGCTTTATGCTCGGCAACAAATGGCAAAGGCTAGAGCAGAAGGAACGAAGCTCACGAAAGTGGTTAAGATGGCTTTTGGGAATGGTGGGACGAAAGATGGCAAGCCAATCTCCCTGGATGGAACAGAACAAGAATTAGAGAGTGAGCTTGTTCAAAAAGAAATTGATTCATATGAATTCATGGAGCCGGCGAAGATCCGGTACACGTGCACCATCGCTGAAGGGGAGCTTGCTGGAGAAGTCATCAATGAACTAGCTCTTGTTGATGAAGATGGAAAGTTTACGGCGATCCGCACCATGACAGACAAGCAAAAAGATGGTGACATTGAATTCGTCTTTGAGATTGATGACATCTATTAAGAAAGGAGTGCTCATCGATGGACATTAAATCTCCTAAAGTGTTTGAAACAAGTGACAAGGCTCATGCAGATTTGTTCAATGACATGGTGAAGGCATTACTTGAAAATGATACTGGACTGTTAGATCAACTCGGTGGCCATATTGATGATACCAAGCCACATGCATCTGCAGCAGAGAAGAAGAAATGGAATGAATCGCAGCTTTATAAGATCACAGCTGATGACGGCAAATACTTGATTTCTGTTCCTGCTGACAAAAATATTTTTGATGCGATCAAGGACAAGGGAACCTGTACTTTTATCGCTTCTCCAGGTGTAGAAGATTCCCCTGCGCCTAGTAACGCCTATTTAAGAGGCATACAAACGGTGGGACAAAACAACATCGGAACCGGATTTGCGGTAGACACGTCAGGTAATGCCTATTACTTCTACTATAATTCTAGCCATATATCTATCACTTGGACGCAGCTGCCGACAGCAGATGAAAAAGATAAATGGAACAGTGGCCAACTGTATCAACTGACGCAAGATTCAGGTACTCGTAAATTTATAGCTGATGGAACAGATTTACTCACTTTATCACCTGGGTTTTATTATGGAATTAACAACAGACTTTTAAATAATCCTGATCCATCTGATACTGGGTGGTTTAATTATGATGTTTCTGAAAGTGGATCGGGACGGAAAATGATTATAGCTGTAGCGAGCTACAAGAATACGATGTGGTATGGAACTGTTCATACTAACGGGGATTTCAAAGGATGGAAACGAATACTAACGGCAGAAGATGTGGCAAACAGTACTTTTGTTGATACCTATGATCAAGATAATTCATCTATTTCCGCCGCTGAAAATGTTGCAACAAAACTTGTTTTTGGGGTGACAAGAGCGGATGATTTATCAGAGTATAACCGCTCTCGCGCAGAAATCACACTGAAAAATAGTGGTCTTTATTTGATCAGGCTTTATATCACTAGCACTAACATCACAGTCGGATCAGATAATATTTTAGCCTGTTATGTAAATGGGTCAGAGTATCAAAGGTTTGGAAACTGGAATCCAGCAACATCATCAAGTACGTGCGTGCTTTATTTAGTACAGAAATTTAAAGCTGGAGATAGGGTAACTTTCTATATAACACCAAAAGGCACCAACAAAACAATAGCAATAAACACAGCTTACGTTACCATGTCTCAATTGAGATAGGAGGGAAAAAATGAATAAGGCACTAGCCATTAAATATCTATATCCAAATGCTGAACTAGGTCAGGATTACTCAGTTCGGGATGACGGAGAAGGTCAGTTCATAGACAAGTGGTCACTAGACGATCCTATACCTTCAGATGAAGTGTTAGAAGTCGCATGGAATGACTATCTAGCCAAGAATGATGAGAAGCCCTTATCAAACGTTGAAAGGCAACTGCTGCTACTTGGAGAACAACTGGCACTAGAAAAAATAGCGCGTCAACAGTCAGAAAGAGTAAATGCAACGTTGGGGCAAGAACTGGCAGAAATGCGAATAGAAATCCTTAAATTAAAGGGAGGGTTTACAGATGAATCTTAATTTCTGGGTGTTAGCGTTATTTTATAAATGGGCCACTACTGAAATGGTTAAACAAGCAATGTCGTTTAAGGATTGTTCAATTGAAGATCTAGAAGAGGGCGTTCAAGTGGAATATGTTACACATGATCAATACAAAGAAATAACCGGTGAAGTATATAAAACGCCAGAAGCCGAGTAGAAAGGCTTTTTATTTTGCCTTCTTTAAGGAGGTGGACAAAGTGTGAAGGAGTAGGTGAGTATGGTGGAAATGGATTTGGCGCAATATTTGATGACACAAGGACCCTTTGCGGTTCTTTTTTGTTGGGTACTGTTTTACGTATTAAACACAACAAAGGAAAGAGAAAACAAGCTCAATGAACAAATCGAAGCGCAAAATGAAGTGTTAGCAAAGTTTAGTGAAAAGTATGATGTCGTGATCGACAAGCTCGATAAAATTGAACGGAATTTGAAATAGGGGGGAACATTTATGAAAAACTTCGACAAAGGCACTGTGATCCGCACGGTGCTTCTATTTATGGCATTGATCAACCAAGTGTTAATTCTATTTGGCAAGCCAATCTTGCCGATCAGCGAGGATCAAGTCACTTCGTTGGCTGAGACATTGTACCTTGCTGGCTCAATGATCTTTACAATCGTAACAACCCTTTTAGCGTGGTTCAAAAATAACTATGTTACCGAAAAAGGAAAACAACAGAAAGAAATTCTGAAACAAAAGGGATTAACGAAGTAAGGAGCTGCCACGAGGTGGCTCTTTTTATATTAAATTGATCAAAGGAGACGATGAACGTGGTAAAAATCATTAAAGATTTTATTCCAAAGAGTAACCGCAACAGACCAGGAAATAGGATGAAGCCTTTATATATTACGGTCCACAATACTGCTAATACTAAAAAAGGAGCAGACGCAGCTAATCACGCTAGTTTTGTTAAGCGATCTAGCACGGGTGTAAGCTGGCACTTTACAGTGGATGATAAAGTCATTTATCAACATCTGCCGTTAAACGAAAACGGGTGGCATGCGGGAGATGGCAGAGGAACCGGAAACATGAAGTCGATCGGCATTGAAATTTGTGAGAACAGTGATGGCAATTTTGAAAAGGCAGTTGAAAACGCTCAATGGCTAATCCGTCAGCTGATGACAGAGCAAGGCATTCCATTGGCCAACGTTGTACCGCATAAGCGCTGGAGCGGCAAAGAATGTCCACGAAAGCTGCTTAATCGCTGGGACAGCTTCAAGGCAGGTATTGCCACCGCTCATACAGGTAAAAAGGCAACAGCAAAGCCTGTGAAAGCGACACCTGTCAAAAATCCGTCATCTAAGCCAAAGAAAAGCACGTCTAAAAAATCATTTAACTTACCATCAGGCATCATTAAAGTGACCAAGCCTCTTACAAAGGGCGCTGCAGTAAAAGCATTGCAGGAAGCTCTGGCTGCAGTGTATTTCTATCCTGAAAAGGGAGCTAAAAATAACGGAATTGACGGCTACTATGGTCCTAAGACAGCGAATGCGGTCAAACGATTCCAGCTTATGCATGGTCTTGCTGCTGATGGCATTTATGGTCCTAAGACAAAAGCAGCTCTTCAAAAAGCATTGAATTAAGTAAATCCACTGTCCTTTGTTGGAGGGGGATTTTTTGTGTTTTAATTAGGGGAAATTTGGTTATAAGGTTAGGTGAAACGTGATATGATTGTAAAAAGGAGGTAATATGATGACATTTAAAAAAGCGTTCAATATAGGTTATTTTGTTTTGCTTTTATCTTTTATTGTCGTATATTTCTTGCTTCCAGTCGATCAAATATTTACTGCAATCATCATCCTAACCGTATTATTTGGAGTATATCAATTTGTGATTTTCAAAAAATTAAAAGAGCAAAAAACGCCTAATTAAATATAGGCTAGGGCATTTTTTGTTAGAATAGATCGGAAAAAATAAGCGAAACCTTTTCGGTTACTTACGTTTAAAAACGTAGGTAGCTGTTATACATACCGTTAACGTATAATTAAAAGAAAAAGGTCGTGATTAAATGAAGCGCGCTAGACTACTTATTTCTATAGTAATATCCTTGCTGATAATTGCGGGGTGTTCATCGAATGCCCAGCCGATCAGTAAAGGCGAAGAGGTCCAAGCGAAAGAAACCAATGCAAACGAAAACTTACGTGAGGACAGCGATTTATGGGCTTATAGCTCGGAAATAAATGACGAGGATAGTATCGACGGACTGAATATAAAAGTTGATCGAATTCTTATTTCGCCATCAAGCGCCCACATTGCGATAAAAGGTTCGATAGAAAATATCGGGCATTCATCTTTCGAAACTTATCCGGCGTCCGAAACCATTAAGCTAAACACCGGAGAGGAACTCGGCCCGGAAGAATTAATTAAAGTGTCGGAAGAAGGTACGAATGAGCTGAAAAACAAAGGCGCTAGACTCGACTTCTTTTACGTATGGCCTATGTCGAATACGTCACCAAACGAAGTAACTAGCGTTAGCTTATCGTGGGCTATTTACGAAATGACCGGAAAAGATATATCTAACTCGACTTCATTTGCGCGCGAATATACGTTTAATCAGTAACGAAACGCCCCGTCCCTAACCGGATAGGGTGTTTTTTACGTTTAGTATTAGTATCCCTCAGTTGTTATTTCATGATGTCTCCTCAATGGATTAAATACTGCTATTAAAAAGTTCAAAATCCAATAATTCTATTACATTACAATAAAATCTTAAAATTACCTTATCAAGAATATTAGATGATGATGAGGTGACGGAAGACCGTCTGTAAGAGCTTTATCAAATAGACGTCAAGGAAATTCTAGGCATCTTTGAGGATCCTAAAGATCACGATAAAGGGGCAATCTTCTCACTTGGAAGTTGCTCTTTTTAGTGCATTAGACATTCGAATAAAGAAAGGTTGGTAAGCTGATATTAAAACCGCCATTCTCTTTTCTCTTTATCCCACATCAATTCCTTACAAGCCACTTGAATTTTTTATACTTTCCGTCAATAAATAAATCAATTTTTCAAAGCAGTTATCAAAATGAAAACTTGTTAAACAAAACCATTAAAAATGGTATACTTATGTGCATATTATACTAGGGGGTACAAACCTTGAAACAATTTTGGGAAATTGACGAAGAAGAAAACTACTACACACTAGAAAAGATAAATGAAAAGGAAATTGCTGAGGCAGAAAAGAAACTTGGAGTGACTTTACCCGATACATACAAAAAGCTCATTCTAGAACAGAATGGTGGGTATATTGTTCACAATGCATTTCCTACAACCCAACCAAATTCGTGGTCTGAGGATCATATCCAATTTACACATCTAAGAGGAATTGCAGAAGATGATGGTATTATGGAGAGTGAATATTTAATAGAAGAGTGGGAGTTGCCAAAAGGATTAATTTTAATCAATGGTGATGGCCACACATGGGTTGCAATGGATTATCGAAAGACAAAAGAGAATCCTCCAATACATTACTTTGATTTAGAGATGGAAGAAGATTTCAAATTAGCAGATTCTTTTGATGAACTTATCAAGGGACTTTATACAGTTGAGTATATTGTCGATGAAGAAGCAGACGAAGAAGCAGAAATTGAGTATGAGATTCCAAATGAGTATTTAAGTAAAGAAGAACTTCAGTCTATATTAAAGATGGAGAACCCAGATACAGATGATATATATAAAATTCAATACTATCCAATGAAGGAAATAGAAGAAATTGAATGGTTTTTCGATACGATAAAAAATTACATTGAGAATGTGAAAGATGAAGATGTTCTTTATGAGATAGCTTCAACTGTTAACTCACTTCTTTTAATAAATCAAAAGATGCCAACTAACAGTAACATTAAAGACCTTGTTCAACAAATTGCTAAATTCTTAGAAAGAAATGAAGATTCGCTCATAGTGAATTTAGGTGAACATATTGCTTTTAAGATAAGGAATATAAATTAAGGTAATTTTAAGAAAAAAATTAAGAAATTGGACTTATAATTAGTATGTGACAAAAATACTATTTATAAGGAGAAATGTTATTTTGAAGAAGTTTTTATTTTTATTATTTGCAATCACGTTACTTGTATCAAACATTCCGATGGATTTTTTGAATGCAGCGGAAAATCCTAAGGCTAAAGCTGCGGTTGAACCAGGTATGAAACAATATATTCCTGGTCAAACGGAAGATGATTTAATTGCGGATGAAGATTTAGAAGAAATACCTTTGGAAGAGTTTCAATCCCTACCTACAGTTTACGAAGATGGGACACTTTCTAGTAAAGATAAGGCTCAAGCAATGGTAGTCAGAGGCCTTACCATGGCATTAAAACTATTGTCGAAGCCTACTGTAACACAAAAAACAGTTAAGGTAGGAGGTAAGACAAAAACAAAAAGATTTGTTCAAAAGCATACACCTAAAAAAATTCGTTCAGTTTATGTTAGAAATGGACATTTAGCTGGTAAGAGTCATCCTGTGACAGGTGTTAAGTTTGATAGGCAGGGTTTTCCAAAGTTTAAATTTAAATCTGAGATGACCCTTCCATTAAGTCAATTGAAATCATCGAATGCTACACAGTTTAAAACAGCAAATGTTCAATTGAAGAAAGATGTATTTAAAGATATCACAAAGATGAAACAATTTAATAAAAAGCAACTTGATCAGATTGAAAAAGGTGTTACACCGACCGGCTATACTTGGCATCACCATCAACATGTAGGTAAGATGCAATTAGTTAACACATGGGAGCATGCAAAAACAGGCCATACTGGTGGAAGATCTATCTGGGGTAGCATGAAATAAAATGAATATCAGTTTGCCGTCCAAAGGGACGGCTTTTTTCAATAGCATCAGTTAACTGGAAATACAACACCTTAAAACGTATAGACAAGATAGATAGGGCCTAATCATTACTATCGTTTTCATTAGATTAGAAGTTCCCTATACGCTCCATTGCTTTATCAAAAGCTGCTTTTCTTTTTTTCTCTTCATAGTCAATTCGTTCTAAAATTCTGGTCCAATAAATATTACCTGTGTCTGCATATTTTTTTGCAGTTTCTCTCCAAAGAAATGCTTCAGCTTCTTCGAGCACTATTATGAATTTACTCCCCATTTTCATGTGTGGCATCTCATCTTCATGAATTAAGCTGAAAATCGTTGAAGTGCTAACTCTGAAATAATTTGCAGCTTCCTTAACTGTCAAAAGAGTATGTCCTTTGTTGTTGTTCTTATTAATCAAATTTTTAATTTCATCTGAAAAAACCTCTAATTCATCAGAGATAATTTTTCTAATTGCTTCTTCAATCAATTCAGGTTCCTCCTCATCATTTCGAAGATCTTCTACTTCTTTTATAACGTTGCTAACACTCCAAAAATCATCTGGATCAGTCCAGCCATGCTTTTTATAATGATTAATAGTGGGGAGAATTTCTTCTTCAATAAAGATAATTCTGCTTTTAACTCTTAGATGGGGCATGGCTCTTCTTCGAATTAAATCACCTATTGTATATGTTGTAAGTTTTGTCCGTTCAGTTATTTCATTCATAGTAAGATAGGTTTTTTTTGCTACAGATTCTCCCTTGATGAGTGATATGTGAAGTATCTTATCAAGTTCTTCTTTAAGCATGTTCCTAATAAAACTTTCAAATAACCCTGTGTTCATCTGATGCCTCCTTTTGATTTAATTAAATCAAATATCTATAAATATACTTTACTTTATTTTGGAAAATTTCGAAAGAGTAAATGAGAACAAATGTTTGATTAACTGTTTTGTTTTCGTTATAATAATAATAAGATTGACCCCTTCATGAACCTGGCTGACACTCAGTCAGGTCTTTTTTATATACTGGTAAACTCGTTTTCTTTATGAAATAGGGACAATCCATGTCGGCATAACCTGTCATGAGGTGATCTAAGATGAAGGTCAAAATCATTGAAGGACAGAATGTTGACGCACGTATTAATGATTGTTATCACTATTTGATTAAGTGGTGGAGGAAGGAGATTAATTGTGAAAGCAATTTACGTGAGGGTATCGACCGAGGAGCAAGCGATAAAAGGGTCGAGCATAGACAGCCAGATTGAAGCATGTGTGAAGAAAGCAGGGACCACAAATGTCCTGAAATATGCAGATGAAGGCTTCTCAGGTGAATTATTAGAAAGGCCAGCTTTAAACCGTCTGAGAGAGGATGCACGTAAGGGATTAATTACTGAATTGATTTGTTATGACCCTGATCGTCTGTCGCGGAAGCTAATGAATCAATTAATTATAGATGATGAATTACGGAAAAAAGGGATAGTCTTAACCTTCGTAAATGGGGAGTATGCAGATTCACCTGAAGGGCAGCTGTTCTTTTCAATGAGAGGAGCCATCTCTGAATTTGAAAAGGCCAAAATTAAAGAGAGAACTTCTGCAGGTAGACTTCAAAAAATCAAAAAAGGGATGGTAATTAAAGACTCTAACTTATTAGGATACAGGATGAATAAAGAGAAAAGAACCCTTGAGATAATTGAAAAAGAAGCAAAAGTTGTTAGAATGATCTTTGATTTATTTACGAATCATTCAAGTCACTTCTTCAACCGAGTGAACGGAATTGCGCTACATTTAACCAAGCTGGGCATTCCAACAAAAAAAGGAGCAAAAGTTTGGCATAGACAAGTGGTGAGGCAGATCCTCATGAATCCAACTTATAAAGGAAAACATGAGCAATATAAGTATGATACGGAAGGTAGCTATGTATCTAAACAAGCAGGTGGCACTGCAATAGTAAAACTTAGACCTGAAGAGGAACGCTATGTTATTGAAGTTCCTTCAGTTGTTTCTGACGAACAATGGGAATATGCTCAAGAGCTACTTGATAAAAGCAGAAGGAAGCAATTGCAATATGGCACTCATCAATATTTACTTTCTGGTCTAGTGCGCTGCGGAAACTGTGGAAATACGATGACTGGTAAAAAGAAAAAATCACATGGGAATGATTTCTATGTGTATGAATGTAGGAAGAATTATGCTGGGGCCAAAAATAGAGGTTGCGGTAAATCTATGTCAGAAAATAAATTGAACAGAATCGTATGGGATGAGATATACAAATTCATCACAAATCCAGAGAAGTATAAAGTCTATAAAGAAGAGGAAAAGGCCACGCATAAAGCAGATGAGCTTGAGCTGATTCAAAAAGAGATTGAGAAGGCGAAAAAAGGCCGGCAGCGTTTAATAACTTTAATTAGTCTTAGTGAAGAGGACGACTTGGATATTGAAGAAGTGAAAACACAGATTGTTGAGCTACAGAAGAAACAAAATCACCTTATGATCCAACATGATAAAATTGAAAAAGAGATTAAGGAATCAGAAGGATCGGCAGCAGGAGAAAATGCTATGAAAAGGGCACTTGATTATTTAAGTTCAGTCAATGCGGATAATTTGAAGCTGGAAGATAAAAAAGCAATTATTAACTTTATTGTTGAAGAAGTATTGATTGTTGATTCAGAGACCATCCATATAAGAACTCATTAAAAGGGGAGGTGCGTTTATACGCACCCCCCTTTTGTCATTAATATCTC
>NZ_PVRB01000014.1:0-18546 GCF_002998575.1 Bacillus sp. LNXM65
AGGTTACCCACGTGTTACTCACCCGTCCGCCGCTAACATCCGGGAGCAAGCTCCCTTCTGTCCGCTCGACTTGCATGTATTAGGCACGCCGCCAGCGTTCGTCCTGAGCCAGGATCAAACTCTCCGAAAAAGTACAAAACCGAAGTTTTGTTTTTCGCCAGTTTGACTGACTACCTATGATGTATCATAGGATTTTTTTATAAAAACTCGAATTAACAGGTACGTTTTGTCTTGTTTAGTTTTCAAAGAACTTGTTTACCGCTTCAGAAGCGACTAGAACATCATACCATATTTAAATTGTTAATGTCAACAACTTTTTTGTTATAATGTTTTTTCGTTTCTTCGTCATCAGCGACGTATATTAATTTACCACCATACAGGATCAAAGTCAACAATATTTCTCATTAAATAATAAATTTTTCAATTACGACTAAGGCTGCTACGCCTGGGATGCCCAATAAACCACTGATTCCACTCGTTACAGGGTTAATAGAGACATGTAATCCTAGACTCTCTCCAAATAGATTGAGGCAAAATAAAAAAAGAGCACCTGCCACAAACTTTACTCCGATCAGCCCTAACCATTTGAAGGGGTTCGCTTGAACACCTGACATAAACAACAATAGTACAGCTATCAAAATTGACCCGATTACAATAACAGGTTCCATAATCCTCTCATCTCCTCTTCATATGAATAGTACAAGCATATGAGAGGACTATGTAAAATAGACCTGCTATCTCCAGTTGTTTAAACGTAAATTCCTCTTTTTCGCTTCTCTTAGATAGAAAAAGTACTTCGCTTGAGCAAGCTTTAATTCGAATAGAATGTCCGGTGAAGGCTCAACGCTATTTGCGACAAGCTTTTTTTGTCTGTTCCATTCTTCCTTTTGCTTAAAAAGCTGTTGAATTAATTTCTCATCGAATTCTTTTCGAATTGATTTTCTGCGAAGAAAACCCATGTACCGTACTTCTCCTTCCTACATCTCACGTCTGCCTTCTAGAGCTTTAGACAGTGTGACTTCATCCGCATACTCTAAGTCTCCACCTACTGGAAGTCCGTGAGCAATGCGAGAGAGTTTAATTCCTGATGGTTTCAACAGTCTAGAGATATACATGGCTGTAGCCTCTCCTTCAATGTTTGGATTGGTTGCAAGGATCACCTCTGTCACTTGATCGTCTTGCAATCTTTTTAACAGGTCAGGAATTTTAATATCCTCTGGGCCAATTCCGTCCATCGGTGAAATGGCACCATGAAGCACATGGTATAAGCCGTTGTATTCTTTCATCTTTTCCATTGCGATCACATCTTTTGGGTCTTGCACTACACAGATAACAGATTGATCTCTTCTTGTATCTTCACAAATATAGCAAGGATCTTGGTCTGTGATATGGCCGCATACCGAACAATAAGTTAAATTACGCTTTGCATTAACAAGCGCCTTCGCGAAATCTAGTACGACATCTTCCTGCATACTAAGAACAAAAAAAGCCAGACGAACCGCAGTTTTCGGTCCGATTCCTGGCAATTTCATAAAGCTGTCAATCAGCTTTGATATTGGTTCAGGATATTGCATCTTCAGTTATTCCTCCTAGAATAAACCTGGCATGTTCATTCCTTTTGTGAATTGCCCCATTGTTTCATTCGTTAACTCATCGACTTTTTTCAATGCGTCGTTTGTTGCTGCAAGTACAAGATCTTGAAGCATATCGATATCTTCTGGATCAACAACTTCTTCATTAATTGCTACATCAACAACTTCTTTTTGTCCATTTACTTTTACAGTGACCATACCGCCGCCAGCTGTACCTTCAAGGACTTTTTCTGCAAGCTCTTCTTGAGCCTTAGCCATATCCTTTTGCATTTTTTGCATTTGTTTCATCATTTTTTGCATATTTCCCATTCCACCGCGCATATGAACACCACTCTCTTTCATTTTTATTAATCTTTAATTTCAATTAAATCGTTTCCTACTAACTTCTTTGCTTCTGCAATCAATGGATCCTCTTCAGCAGAAGTCCCCTGACCATCTGCCTGTTCATCCGGCTGATGATCTCTTAAAAATTCTTCTCTTATTTTACCCCATTGAGCGTCAGGAACGCCAACTAATTCCACTCTTTTTCCTAACATAGACTCTAATAGCTGCTCAAGGTTGGTTCGAACACCGCTTTTATCTTCGGCAACCATTTTACAGTGTATTTCAAACTTGAATTTTAAAACAAAGGCATGAGAAGCAGCAGCAACTGGTTCACTATCCGTTAATAGCGCAGCATGAGACACCTTATTCTGCTGTTTCAAATGGGCAAGGAGTTCTCCCCATTTACCTTTAATTTTTTCTAGCTCTGGACGTTTTGCTTCTTTTAGAATCTCGTGAATTCGGCCGACAGGTGCACGGTATCCATTTTTGTTACTCGTTTGTGGTCGAGGTGCTTCCTTTTTTTCTTGAGGATGATGAGAATGAGACATTGGCACACCCTCAGCTCTTATCCTAGATAGCTCCTGTTCCAACCTGTCTATTTTATCCGTTAGCGCCGTTAAATCAGCGTTAGCATGAGCTTGTGGTATTCCAACCGTTGACTGACATAGCTTGACAACAGCTACCTCAAAGAAAATTCTTGGATGATTCGTCCATTTCATTTCTTGGTGACTTTTATTCAGCACTTCAATTGTTTCATATAGAAATTGAGGTGTCACACGATCCGAAAGCGTCACGAAATTTTCATCGACCTTTACCTTTTCAAGGACCCCCTCCAGATCTGGTGCCGTTTTATAAAGCAGCATATCTCTAAAGTAAAAGATCATGTCCTCTATTAATTTAGCAGCATCTTTTCCCTGCTGAAGTAATTCATTTAAGGTATCTAACGCTACAGCAATATTTTGATCAAAAATTGCTTCGGCTAGCTGACTAATGAAATGCTGAGAAACAGCTCCTGTAATGAGCAGCGCATCATCAATTGTCAGCTGCTCACCACTAAATGAGATCGCTTGATCTAAGAGGCTTAGTGCATCACGCATACCGCCATCAGCTGCACTAGCGATAATCTCGAGCGAGCCCTCTTGTACATTTAGGCTTTCTGCATCTACAATTTTCTTCATTCTTCCAACAATATCTTTTGTCGTGATTCGTTTAAAATCAAATCTCTGACAACGGGATATGATGGTAAGAGGAATCTTATGAGGCTCTGTGGTAGCCAAAATAAAGATACAATGAGCAGGCGGCTCCTCTAACGTTTTAAGGAGGGCATTAAATGCCCCGATAGAGAGCATATGTACTTCATCTATAATATAAACCTTATATGTAACCGCCGAAGGAGCAAATTTCACTTTATCACGTATATCACGGATTTCATCTACCCCGTTGTTTGAGGCAGCATCTATTTCAATCACGTCTGAAATCGAGCCGTTTGTAATCCCTTTACAGGCATCACATTCATTACAAGGTTCACTCACAGGTGACTTTTCACAGTTCACTGCCTTCGCAAAGATTTTGGCAGCACTTGTTTTACCTGTTCCTCTAGGACCTGAAAATAAGTAAGCATGAGAAAACTTCTTCTGCAAAAGGGCATTTTGCAACGTTTTTGTGATGTGTTCTTGTCCAACAACATCCTCAAAAACTTGAGGTCTGAACACTCGATACAAAGCTTGATAACTCACAAATACGCCCTCCTCCATTTATCATCTTTTTTATTATACATGATGCACCGATCAATTCAAAAGCACACCTTTATTTTCTAATAAACGAAAATGATGATTTCAACTATAGATATTCTACTTTCTATGAATCAAAAACGTGTTTTCTAGATTTTCGAATTGTTCTGCAACACCATGGAGAACTTTTGTTCCTATTGTGATTAATGAAAAAACAAAAAGACTCTAAAAAGGTTTTTTGCCTATTTGTATAAACAAAGCAGCTGAGCTATTCTTTAAACAGCAACAAAAAACTCACCTAGATTAACTAGATGAGTTACATTTAATATTGATTTACCGTGCACCTTCTGTCGATTCGCTACCCCAAGCGTTACTTAAACAGTTAGCTCGGCCCAGGCAACCCTGCGGCACATGAGAGGTTTCACTTAATGCTGCTTCCTTCCGGACCTGACATGGTTCATGAATTCCCATTGCGCAGGACCAAGACGTCAACACCACTTATTTAAGGCAGACCTTGAAGTAAACGAACCTTGAGAAGGGATTCGGCCTCGCTAGAGCGGATTGCGAGTACAGGGCACCGCTACCTCCCCGCTTAGCACGGCAAAATGAATATTAAATTGTTAGTGACGCAGACATAAGTATACCTTCTTATAGCCGAAATTGCAAACGACATCCATTCATTTACTTTTGGCTTGTTTCTTTCGCTGACGGAGGTTTCGGAAGAACTGACTTAACAGCTCACCACACTCATTTTCAAGTACACCACCAATGACTTCAGACTGATGATTGAATCGTTCATCATCCAGTAAATTCATTAAAGTACCTGCACATCCACCTTTTGGATCGTATGCACCGAAAACGACCTTTTTCACTCTAGAAAGGACAATCGCTCCCGCACACATAGGACATGGTTCAAGCGTCACATAAAGTACAGCATCCTCTAAACGCCAGCTTCCAGTCGTTTTACACGCTTCATCAATAGCAAGTAATTCTGCATGTGCAATTGAACGCTGCTCTGTTTCCCTTAAATTATGAGCGCGGCTCACAATTTGGTCATCAACAACGATGATGGCACCGATTGGTACTTCTCCTATTTGTTCTGCTTTTAAGGCTTCAGAAATAGCTTCTTGCATAAACTGTTCATCTCTCGTCATAGCACGGCTCTCTTTTCATGTTTTTTAAAAGGATATTGAGGTTAACATATTAGCACAATCTTTTAAAGGGGGTCTTACTTTGTCAAAGCACCAAAAGGCACTGCTTATTATCGACATGATTAATAATTTTGATTTTGAAATGGGACATGTGCTCGCTGATAAAACAGAGCAAATGACCAATAAGATTTTAGCGCTTAAAGATCATGCTTTCAAGGAAAATTGGCCAATCATCTATATCAACGACCACTATGGTCTCTGGAAGGCTGATATACAAGCTGTGATGGAAACATGCAAAAACGAAAGAAGCGCCCCTATTTTAGAGAAAATGGCACCATCTAAAGATGATTACTTCTTAATTAAACCGAAGCATTCTGCCTTCTACGGAACTGCATTAGAGACACTCTTAAATGAATTAGGTGTGCAAGACATTATTTTGACCGGAATTGCAGGAAACATTTGTGTTCTGTTCACTGCAAATGACGCATACATGCGAGAATACAACTTAATTGTACCTAAAGATTGTATCGCATCAAATGACGACAGAGACAACGAATATGCTTTAACGATGATGGAGAACGTTCTACTAGCAAAAATCACCTCTGCTAAAGAGATCACGTATGAAAATCAAACATGATTTATCCATAACCCTCATAAATTGTTAGCAATAACAAAGGGGGCGTTGACTATTCAAATTTATGTTGTCAAAAGAGGAGATACTTTAAACGAAATTGCCATGCGTTTTAAAACAACAGTCAATGAAATCATCCGTACCAACGATATTGAAACACCAAATCAACTCGTCATTGGACAAACAATTGTCATTCCAATTAGAGGACAATTTTATGAGGTCAAACAAAATGACACACTTTATCAAATTGGAAGACGATTTCGAATTTCAGTGGAGGAGTTGGCACGTGTGAATAGAATTCGGCCTGAAGCGATACTACCTATTCGCTTCTTGCTCTATATTCCTCAAAGACCGAAAAGGAACATTAATTCGAATGCTTACATTGAACCAAGGGGAAATCAAGTCAGTGAAAACTTAAAACAAGCAGCTAGAGAGGCCTCTCCATATTTAACCCATTTAGGCGCCTTTAGTTTCCAAGCGCAAAGAGACGGAACACTGAAAGAACCACCGTTAGATCAGCTACCTCAAATAGCCGCTCAGAGCAGAACCGTTTTATCTATGGTAGTGACAAACCTAGAGAATGAAAAATTCAGTGATGAACTTGGGCGAATTCTTTTAAATAACCAATCTGTCAAAACCACATTTTTAAATGAAATCGTTCGTGTTGCTAAAAAGTATCAATTAAAAGAAATCCATTTTGATTTTGAATATTTACGTCCTGCTGATAAAGATGCTTACATTCAATTTTTAAGAGAGGCAACAACCCGCTTCCATCAAGAAGGATGGACAATATCTGTTGCACTTGCCCCTAAAACAAGTAGTCAGCAGAAGGGAAAATGGTATGAAGCTCATGACTATGAAGCCATCGGGAAGATCGTCGATCATGTTGTGTTAATGACCTATGAATGGGGATACAGCGGCGGCCCTGCACAAGCTGTCTCTCCCATTGGACCTGTCCGCCAAGTCATTGAATATGCACTGACCGTCATGCCGGCCAATAAAATTGTTATGGGGCAGAATTTATATGGCTATGATTGGACGCTTCCTTACGTCCAGGGTGGCCCCATTGCTAAAGCCGTCAGTCCTCAACAAGCGATTGCCATTGCTAGAAATAATAATGCCTCCATTCTATACGACGAAACAGCACAAGCACCTTATTTTCGTTACACAGATGCCACTAATAAAGTGCATGAGGTATGGTTCGAAGACGCTAGATCGATTCAAGCAAAGTTCAATCTCATCAAAGAGTTAAACTTGAACGGAATTGCTTATTGGAAATTAGGTCTATCCTTCCCACAAAATTGGCTCTTATTATCAGATCAATTTAATATTGAAAAAAGAACGACATCGTAACCCATTCGCTCTATCTCTCGGAAGGGGTATGGTACAATATACATTGGTTTGACAACTTTATAGATAGAGGAGAACGCCTATGTATCCTGCCCCTTTTATTGCAGTGGAAGGCCCAATTGGAGCCGGAAAAACAACTTTGGCTACAATGCTTGCGAAGGAATTTCAATTTCCTTTAGTAAAAGAGATTGTAGAAGAAAATCCATTCTTAGATAAATTTTATGAAGATATGGAACAATGGAGCTTTCAGCTTGAGATGTTCTTTTTATGCAATCGGGTCAAACAGTTAGAATCTATTGAAGAAAACTATGTGAGTCAACAGCAGCCGATTGTCACTGATTATCATGTCTATAAAAATATGATATTTGCAGAAAGAACATTATCAAAAAAGCACATGGATAAATACAGAAAGATCTATCACCTGCTAACAGATGATCTGCCTAAACCAAATGCCATAATCTATATAAAAGCCAGCCTTCCTACCTTACTTGAAAGAATACAGATGAGAGGACGCTCTTTTGAAGAAGACATCGACCCAGCTTATTTAAAAACACTCATTGAAGATTATGAGCTGGCCATTGAACATTTAAAACAGACTGACCCAGGGCTTCCTATCATTACAATTGAAGGAGATCATACAGACTTCGTTTCCTCACAGCAAGATTACCAGCAAATTGTACAGAACATAAAGGAGCAAGTACTATGAACAATATCGAAATACCAAAGGATGCAGTGATCACAATCGCCGGGACTGTTGGTGTCGGAAAATCCACTATGACTAAAACGATAGCGGACAAGCTAGGCTTTCAAACCTCTCTTGAAAAAGTAGATGACAACCCATACTTAGAGCCCTTTTATTCAGATTTCCAAAGATGGAGCTTCCATTTACAGGTCTATTTCCTAGCCGAGCGTTTTAAGGAGCAAAAGCGGATTTTTGAATCTGGTGGAGGATATGTGCAAGATCGTTCAATTTATGAGGACACAGGCATTTTCGCGAAAATGCATGCGGACAAAGGTACGATGTCTGAAGTAGATTATGAAACGTATACGAGTCTATTCGAGGCGATGGTGATGACACCTTACTTCCCTCACCCTGATGTACTCATCTATTTACACGGGGATTTAGATCATATTTTGAATCGTATTGAAGAACGCGGCAGAGAGATGGAAACTCAAACTGATCGAGCCTATTGGGAAGAAATGTACACTCGATATACGGAATGGATCGAACAATTCGATTTATGCCCAGTGATTAAAATTAACATTGAAGATTACGACTTACTTCATGATGAAAGCTCACTTGAACCCATTCTTCATGAAATTGCTTCTGTTATACAAAAAAATCGCTCTAAAACAAAATAAAAAAAACCGCTGCATTTCGCGAATGCAGCGGTTTGACAATTCCAATTTTTATGCTTGCGTTTTAATTCAACTAAGGTAAAAAATCAATATGGCGGAGGAAGAGGGATTCGAACCCCCGCGGGCTTTGACACCCCTGTCGGTTTTCAAGACCGATCCCTTCAGCCGGACTTGGGTATTCCTCCGTATCGACAAGAATTAATATACCATATCATTTTAATTCAAGTCAACATCTTTTCGAAAAAAATTTCAATAAGTTGTTTTGGTATGAGAATCTGCCCATAAAAAAGCAGCCATTAACGGCTGCTCTTGATCTATTTTGTATCCTGTCTAATCTCTTCAATAAACTGATTCATCTCTTCTTTAAACTCATTTAATGATTCAATAATTTTCGTAAAGTCTGTCACTTGTTTGGCTTGTTCATTTGTTGAGCTGCTGATTTGTGAGATGTTTTCAGACAAAGTGCTAATACTGTCTTGGATTTCCTTTAAGAAGGTATTAATGGTTTCAGCCGCTTCCTTTGAGCCATCTGATAATTTACGAACTTCATCAGCTACGACAGCAAACCCTTTTCCATTCTCGCCTGCTCTTGCTGCTTCAATTGCAGCATTTAGACCTAGCAAGTTTGTTTGTCTAGCGATCCCGCCAATGGTTTTGACGACTTCTTCAATATTTGCAGATTTCTCTTCCGCTCTTCCTGCCTGTTCGCTTATTTCTAAACTTGTGGCCGCCAGCTCTTGTGAATGCGCAGCAATTTGTTCGATTCCACCTTGGAGTTCTTTCGCTACATCATTGATATGCTCCATATAACCGCTTAATTTCTTTTCACGATGATGTGAAAATGCCACTAAAAAAGATCCAATTACTTTTCTATCTTCATCAAAAATCGGGTAACCTTTTACAGCAATTTCATAACCATATAAAGACTCTGGTAAATGACCATCATATTCTTGTCCTCTTAATGTCGTCGCCACGTTTTGGTCTTCTGGGTTCAATGGGTCCCCAACTTTCACGCCAAAATCTATTGTGTTAGACGGGTAGTAACAAAGCACCTTCTCTGTATCAGTGATGCCGAAAAGAATACTTTCATCTAGAACTTTTCTAATTAATTGAGCCATTTCAACATAATAGTCAAGCCTATTCAAGGTTATTCCTTCTTTCCTAGAAGCTTTTATTTTTTTATCGGCTAAATTTAGGAAAACTGTAGGACTTTTGGTAAAAAGAAATAAGATGCCATAGCGGCATCTTATTTCATCACTTCTTTATTTCCCATATAAGGACGCAGTACTTCAGGAATAATTACTGTGCCGTCCTCTTGTTGATAGTTTTCTAAAATGGCCGCCACGGTTCTTCCTACGGCTAAACCAGATCCATTTAACGTGTGGACATGCTCTGGCTTCGCTTTAGGCTCTGGACGGAATCGAATGTTTGCGCGTCTTGCTTGGAATGCTTCGAAGTTACTGCAAGAAGAAATTTCACGATACGTATCTTGGCTCGGAATCCATACTTCGATGTCGTATTTCTTCGCAGCCGTGAAGCCTAAATCTCCCGTACACATGCTCATGACACGGTATGGCAGGTTTAATAGCTGTAGGACTTTTTCTGCTTGATTTGTTAGTTTCTCTAATTCTTCATAAGAATCTTCAGGTCTAACAAATTTCACAAGCTCTACCTTATTAAATTGGTGCTGACGGATGAGTCCGCGTGTATCTCTTCCGGCAGATCCAGCCTCTGATCTAAAGCAAGCACTGAATGCTGCATAATTGATTGGCAGCTGTTCCCCTTCAAGGATTTCGTCACGGTGCATGTTGGTAATCGGCACTTCAGCTGTTGGAATGAGGAAATAATCTTCTTCTCGGATTTTAAAGGCATCCTCTTCGAATTTTGGAAGCTGCCCAGTCCCTGTCATGCTAGCTCTATTGACCATGTAAGGTGGGAGCACTTCAGTAAAACCAAACTCATCGACATGTAGATCGAGCATAAAGTTATATAGTGCGCGCTCTAAGCGTGCGCCAAGCCCTTTATAAAAAACGAATCGGCTTCCTGTGACTTTTCCTGCGCGTTCAAAATCAAGAATGTTTAGCTCATCCGCTACATCCCAATGTGGTTTTGGCTCAAATGAGAAGGCCGGCTGTTCGCCCCATTTTCTCACTTCCACGTTGTCATCTTCTGTTTCCCCAACCGGTACAGTGTCATGAGGGATATTCGGAATAGAGAAGAGGATGTGCTGCAAGCTTTCTTCTACTGTTCTTAGCTCATCATCCAGCTTTTTAATCTCATCTCCTACCTCACGCATTTCTTGAATAATGTGATCGGCATCTTTCTTTTCTCTTTTTAGAACGGCCACTTGCTGTGATACTTCATTTCTTCGGCTCTTTAATTCTTCTGTTTTCCCGATTAGTTCTCTTCTTTTTTGATCCAGTTCACCAAACTTATCAAAATCCGCTAAATCTTCGCCTCGGTGTGCTAATTTTTCTTTGATTTGATCAAAGTCCGTGCGCAGTTGTTTAATATCCAGCATGTGTAACACTCCTTTTTTTATCGAAAAATAAAAAGAGCCCTCATCCCATGAAAGGGACGAGAGCTCTCGCGTTGCCACCCTGATTGAAAACATGCAGAAGCATGCTTTCCTCTTTCCTCTGTAACGGTATCACCGTAAATGCTTACTTCTCGTGTTTCAGCATTTCGCTCAAGGATGGATTCAGACTGCATCTTTCACCGATTCGCACCAACCATCGGCTCTCTGAGAAAGAGGGGCTTCTTACTATTTCCCGTCAACGCTTTTTCGATCTTTGATTGTGATTTTAATGTACTATAAGTTTTATCTCTTTTCAACCGTTTTATACAGCGAGCTTCGTTTTGTAAGACTTCACCATTTCAACAAACAGCTGTGTTAACCGGTGATCGTCTGTCAGCTCTGGATGAAAAGAACAGCCTAAGATATTGTTTTCTTTCGCCATCACAATCCTGCCATCATATTCAGCCATGATTTCTACGCTCACATCTGCGCTGATGATATGAGGCGCACGGATGAACACCCCTGTAAACGGCGCATCCAGCCCTTTTACTTCTAGATCTGCTTCAAAGCTGTCTACCTGTCTGCCAAATGAATTCCGTGCAACAGATACATTTAACAATCCAAGATGGGCATCTTCTCGATCTTCAATATGTTTTGCCAGCATAATCAAACCGGCACATGTCCCGAAAATCGGTTTCCCTTCTGCAGCGAACGCTTTAATCGGTTCAATGAATTGGTACGTATCCATGAGTCTCCTCATCGTCGTGCTTTCTCCACCAGGGATAATAAGACCGTCAACGGATGCTAGCTCTTCTGCTCGTTTAATGATCTTACCTTCTGCATCGCAGGCTTCAATCGATTGAATATGCTCTCTCACGGCTCCTTGAAGCCCTAGTACACCAATTGTTAGCATGTTCATTTGCGCTCCCTTAATTACCAGCCACGCTCTTGCATACGCTCTTCTGGCAGTAGATTTGAGATTTCAATTCCTTTCATGGCTGTTCCAAGCTCTTTTGAAAGTTCTGCAATGAGACGGTAATCTGTGAAGTGAGTCGTTGCTTCAACAATCGCTTTTGCAAATTTCGCCGGATTGTCTGATTTAAAAATACCAGATCCAACAAATACACCGTCTGCTCCAAGCTGCATCATTAACGCAGCATCTGCTGGTGTCGCAACGCCTCCAGCTGCAAAGTTAACAACTGGGAGCTTGCCGTCTTTTTTGATTTGAAGCAATAATTCATAAGGTGCTCCTAGGTTCTTGGCTTCTGTCATCAGTTCATCTTCACTCATTGCTGCTACTTTACGAATCTGAGCATTGACCTTTCTCATATGACGGACAGCTTCTACAATGTTGCCTGTCCCAGGTTCCCCTTTCGTACGAAGCATCGAAGCGCCTTCTGCGATACGGCGGGTTGCTTCACCTAAGTTACGGCAACCACAGACAAAAGGTACTGTGTATTCATTTTTATTTAAATGGAATTCCTCATCTGCGGGCGTCAGCACTTCACTCTCATCGATATAATCAACACCAAGTGCTTCAAGAACACGAGCCTCGACGATGTGGCCGATACGTGCTTTTGCCATGACTGGAATCGTTACTGCATTTTGTACTTCCTCTACGATTCTTGGGTCTGCCATACGGGCTACACCGCCGGCTGCACGGATATCAGCTGGTACTCGTTCTAGTGCCATAACTGCCACCGCACCTGCTTCTTCTGCGATCTTTGCCTGTTCAGCATTGACGACATCCATAATGACGCCACCCTTTTGCATTTCTGCCATTCCACGTTTCACTCGTTCAGTTCCCTTATTGCTCACAATAGTTTCCTCCCATTTGTCAATTCGATTGATTTACCTCTTTATCATACAAGCGAGACAGTATAACAATAAAGAGAATAGTATAACAATTCAATCAGCGACAAAAAAGCCTAAACCCTTGTATATAAACGATTTCTGGCTAAAAATAAGTCATTTTTTCTTTGAAGTGTGATTTACATGCTATAATGCAACTATAACAATTCAAATTCATGTATAACAATTTTGCACTCAATGGAGGTTTCTCATGCATATTGATATCCATCGACATTCTGATACATCTCTTTCGAATCAGATTTACTTTTCGATCATTGATCATATCCAATCGGGTTTGCTTCAGCAGGGAGATAAGCTGCCAACTGTACGTGATTTAGCAAAGCAGCTGAATGTGAGTCTTGTCACGGCAGCAAAGGCATACACACGGCTGAAGGACGACGGATATTTAACGACTGTGCAAGGTAAAGGGACGTTTGTGGATGAGCTGCAAAAGCAGTCAGATATTCCGGTTCCGTCATCTACCTCTTTTGATTGGCAGTTATCCATTCCGGATTATTTACCACGGTCTCAATTTGCTCAGTATCACTATGTCGAAGAAGCGATCAACCTTTCTTCCTCTATGATTGATCCAGGGCTTTTGCCAAACCGGTATTTAGAAAAAGAAATGCAGCATGTACTAGCCAGACATCCTCAAATCATGTCGAAGTATGGGGAAATTCAAGGGGATCTTCAGCTTAGGCAAGTCATTCAGTCTTTTTTAGAAAAGCTGGGTGTGCCTTCTACTCCTGAAAATATCCTTGTAACTAGTGGTTCTCAGCAAGGGCTTGATTTGGTCGCACGTGCGTTTATCGGTCCTGATGATGTAGTTGTCATGGAAGCACCGACTTATCCAGGCGCCATTGATGTCTTTATGGGCAGAGGGGCAAGAATTATTACAGTCCCTGTTGATCATGAAGGCATGAACATGAAGCAGCTTCAAAGCATTTGTGATAAATATAAACCAAAGCTCATCTACACGATTCCTACTTTTCACAGTCCGACAGGGGCCAGTATGTCAATGAAACGCAGAAAACAACTTCTCTTACTGGCTCAAAGTATTGATTGTCTCATTGTAGAGGATGATCCTTATCGTGAGCTTTATTTCGAAAAGAAGCCGCCAGCACCTATCAAAAGTCTTGATCATGATGGACACGTCATTTATTTGCGAGGATTAAGTAAAACACTGGCTCCAGGATGCAGAATTGGGATTATCACCGCCTCAGGCTCGATATTTAATCGTTTATTAGCAGCAAAGGCCAATAATGATTTAGGCAGCCCTCTTCTCACACAAAAAGCCATTCTGCCATTTCTGACTTCGAAGAAGATGATTGATCATACGAAAAAGCTGAGAACCGCCTTGAAGGTGAGACGTGATTTAATGATAGATGTATTAACGAAGCATGCACCAAAAGATGTGACGTGGCAAATTCCTCAGGGCGGGCTCAATTTATGGCTTAGCTTTCCTTCCTGGGTCGATACACGTGCACTGCTGCATGAGGCACGTAAGCAGCAAATTACCTTTCTGCCTGGCTCTGTGTGCTATCCTGGAGAGCCGAAGCAAAACTATATCCGCCTCAGCTTTTCTTATGTGAATGAAAAAGCACTGACCGAGGGCGTGGAAAAGTTATGTGGTATTTTTCAGCAAGCCTTGTCCACTCCTCAAAATCAAAAACAATCGCTTTTCTTTTAACGATAAAAAAACTGCTCTCTATGCATGAGAGCAGTTTTTTATTAGAACCAACCTTTTACTGTGTCAACGATTCCGCCCCAAATGCCAGCGAAGAATCCACCTACACTACGCATTGCAAGGATGAACCAGTTTGCTTTTTCATCGCCTGTTTTCGTTATAAGCTCAACACCTGATTGATCTTTATTCAAATAGCCGTAGTCCTTCTCATCACCAGAATAAGAAGTCGTCAGCATGCCAACCTTCGTTCCTTTTTTAATAGGAGCTTCTAGTTTCTTTTTCTCGATATTTACTTTTGCTTTAAAGCTCTTTTCGTCGCCATTTTTTACTGGCACAGAGAAAGCTTCTTTCGTGACGACAGGTACTTCTTTGTCTTTGCCTTTATCGACTTCGATGTTTTCATGTCCTTTGATCTGTTGACCTTTTTTGTACATTTCTTTCATCGTGAAGTTTTTAAATGCATAGTCGAACAGTTTTTTCGCCACGTCGAAACGTGCTGTATGAAGATTACCTTTTGCATTCAAGATCACAGCAATGACACGCATGTCACCTTGTTTAGCGGTACCTGTGAAGCTAGAACCAGCTGAATCCGTAGAGCCTGTTTTCAGACCGTCTACACCTTCATATTCCTTCACAAGTCCTTTAAGCATGAAGTTCCAGTTAGGCATGTCCATTTCATCGTCTGTGCCTTCTCTGAACTTTGTTTTCGCGATACTTGATGTTTCAAGAATTTCTGGATGGTCTTTGATGAGATGCTGTGCAAGCAATGCCATATCTTTCGCAGATACTTCACTTTCTTCATCAGGACCTGTACCTTTTGGCTGTTTGCCATGTAAATCTTTATTTTCTAGTCCAGTTGCATTCACGAATTTGTAGTTAGTTAAACCAAGTTCTTTCGCTTTTGCGTTCATTTTTTCAACGAACTTCGATTCTGATCCAGCGATCACTTCTGCTAAGCCAATCGCTGCTGCATTTGCCGAATAAATAGCCGTTGCTTGATAAAGTTCTTTCACTGTATACGAGCCATCTTTTCTCAAAGGAACGTTTGATAAACTGCGGTCCTGAGAAATTTCGTATACATAATCATCTGGCGTATACGTTTGATCCCATTTCACTTTGCCTTCAGCAATCGCCTCTAGTAATAGATACTCTGTCATCATCTTTGCCATACTTGCAATAGGCAGTCTTTGTTCTGCGTTTTTACTATAAAGAATTTTACCTGTAGAAGCTTCAATTAGGATTGCTGCTTTCGCATTCACATTGAATGGATCTTCAGCTGCTTTTGCTTTGGACATTGGTGTAAATGCTGTCACAATCAATGCCAGTGCAAGGATAGAGACCATAAGCTGTTTCAACATCTTGCTGTTCAATCGTCATACCTCCGTATTCATCTTTTTTCGACGTATTTCATATATATTTAATCCACAAGGGCTTATTTCAACACAACAGTATAAATTTTATCACAATAAAGACAAAAAAAATAGACAGAGTCATAGACCCTGTCAAATGTAATTTGATTGTCACAATTTATCAAGAAATTGTGTAGTTTGGTGATTCTTTTGTAATTTGTACATCATGTGGATGACTCTCACGAAGTCCTGCACCAGTCATGCGAATGAACTGTGCATCTTCTCTAAGTGAGCGTAAGTCCTGTGTTCCACAATAGCCCATACCAGAACGGATACCGCCAACGAGTTGATACACTGTATCAACGACTGGTCCTTTGTATGGTGTACGGCCTTCAATACCTTCTGGAACGAATTTTTTATTATCTTCTTGGAAGTAACGATCTTTACTTCCTTTTTCCATTGCAGCGACTGAACCCATACCGCGATAAACTTTGAAGCGTCTACCTTGGAAAATTTCTGTGTCTCCTGGGCTTTCAGATGTACCAGCTAGAAGGCTTCCAAGCATTACAGCATGTCCACCAGATGCTAGAGCTTTTACGATATCACCTGAATATTTAATTCCACCATCTGCAATAATAGCTTTACCATGTTTTCTTGCTTCTGTTGCACAGTCATAGATTGCTGTGATTTGTGGTACACCAACACCTGCAACAACACGTGTTGTACAAATAGACCCTGGTCCGATACCGACTTTCACAATATCTGCTCCTGCTTCAAATAATGCTTTAGTTGCTTCGGCTGTTGCAACATTACCAGCAATGATATTAAGAGAAGGATACGTTTCACGGATTTTCGATACAGTGTTAAGAACACCTTGTGAATGACCATGTGCAGTATCAATGACAACGACATCCACATTGGCTTCGACTAATTTTCTCACACGAGTCATTGTATCGCCAGTGACACCAACAGCAGCACCAACAATTAAACGGCCATGTGCATCTTTAGAGGAGTTAGGGAATTCGATCACTTTTTCAATATCTTTGATGGTGATAAGACCTTTTAACGTTCCTTCGTCATCTAAAAGAGGTAATTTTTCAATTTTATATTGCTGTAGGATTTTTTCAGCTTCTTCTAACGTCGTACCTACAGAAGCTGTCACAAGTTCCTCTTTTGTCATCACGTCGCTAATCTTCATTGAATAATCCGAAATAAAACGAAGGTCACGGTTCGTAATAATACCAACAAGCTTTTGATCTTCTTCGTTATTTACAATCGGTACACCTGAAATACGGTATTTACCCATTAGGTGCTCTGCATCAAATACTTGATGCTCAGGTGTTAGGAAGAATGGATTTGTAATAACGCCGCGCTCTGAACGTTTTACTTTATCCACTTGTTCTGCTTGTTGCTCAATAGACATGTTCTTATGAATGATACCAAGACCACCTTGACGTGCCATTGCAATCGCCATTTGTGATTCCGTCACCGTGTCCATTCCTGCACTGATAATTGGAATGTTTAGTTTTAATGTGCTTGTTAACTCAACTGATAAATCGACATCACGCGGAAGTACTTCAGACTTAGCTGGAACAAGCAAAACATCGTCAAACGTCAAACCTTCTTTTGAAAATTTACTTTCCCACATTAGTAAATCCCCCTCTTTTCGGCAAAATATTATATGTAGATTATCAACTAGGAAACAGCATGTCAAGGAAGCAACAAACAGTTGCAATTTTTAGAAAATATAAAGAGAGTGGAGGAAGAAGATGAAAAGTTCAGGATGGAAGGATTTAAAACGTTTTTACTCACTCGAAACTTCCCAAAAGTTTCTATATCAACAATATGAGAAACGGAGCATTCAAGATGCAAACCAGCAAGCCTATAAAAACTGTGAACGGTTTATTTACTTTTTAAAGCATGGCCATACGTTCTATGAACAGGCAGCTATCGCTCCACTCGAACTGAAGCCCATTTTATTATTTTATGGAATGGCTCAGTTGCTAAAGGCATGTTTACTGACAGTTGATCCTCACTATCCTTCTCAAACCTCTGTTTTGGCCCATGGCGTAACATCGAGAAAGAGAAAGAAACAGCATTACCGCTTTAGTGAAGATGAAGTGAAAATTCAGCGAAATGGACTATGCATGCATGTGTTAAAGCATCTATTTCATTTAAATGGTCTTGAAGATGAGCGATTTACGATGATTCATCTCCTTTCAAAGATACCTGAAATGAGTCATATTCTGGAGTTTCAAAAG
The DNA here is from genome assembly GCF_002998575.1 of Bacillus sp. LNXM65. Lineage (NCBI taxonomy): Bacteria > Bacillati > Bacillota > Bacilli > Caryophanales > Bacillaceae > Bacillus > Bacillus sp. LNXM65. The sequence goes on from NZ_PVRB01000014.1 coordinate 17,804, forward strand.
CAGCCCTCGACATTAGTTAAAGTGGAAAAGGTTAATGGGATGATGATTCAAGATCATATTCCATTGCTTTATAACATGTCTGCTGAACGCTTTATTGAATACTTTGAGTTCCATACAAGTTGGAAACTCAAGCAAAGAGAAGCCAAAAAGCTGACGTTTGATGTAGCTCTAGAAGAAAATCCAGCGCTCGCTACTCATCTTCATTATGATTTAGAAATGGATCAATGGTTTATTCCGTCAACTCGTGATTCATTTTTAGGGATTCCTGAGATCATCAGCCATTACTTATTAATGTATAACCTCAGTATGATTGCCCGCTACGAAACTGAATGGTGGTACGAGCTGCTGTCTCAATACATTAGTGATGATTACGTCATGATTGAACGCTATATGGAGATTGCCGAAGAGAAGTTCCCAGCTTATATCATGATGCTGTTAGAAGAAAACACAAAAAAGACCAGTTCCGTATGGAACTGATCCTTAGAAAAGCTTGGCGGCGTCCTACTCTCACAGGGGGAGACCCCCAACTACCATCGGCGCTGAAGAGCTTAACTTCCGTGTTCGGTATGGGAACGGGTGTGACCTCTTCGCTATCGCCACCAAACCTGATGGAGAGAATGTTCTCTCAAAACTAGATAACAATGTTCATGCTTCACATTAGAATATAGGTTAAGTCCTCGATCTATTAGTATCTGTCAGCTCCACGTGTCACCACGCTTCCACCTCAGACCTATCAACCTGAT
>NZ_PVRB01000015.1:0-6645 GCF_002998575.1 Bacillus sp. LNXM65
AGAAGAATTCAATCGTGCCATCCTAAAACGACTCGAACAATTTGAAGAACAGCAAAAAAAGCGAGATGAAAATCTCATGCTCGCTTTGAAAGAATCCATTGAAACAAAAAAAATGATTGCTGCTGCTCAACAAAAAAAGTGGTGGCAATTTTGGAAATAGGACACCCATGAAAATGGCGCACTTATACACCCCCCTGTGTGAGTGCTAAAATCTCTCGATTTCCGTCAAGCGTGTAAAGAAGAAGCCGACTTAATAGCCAGCTTCTTCTGATTCTTCAAACCACAATGCAATGAACAGCAAAGTACAAATAATGAATGCTCCTAAATCCATCACATTAATTACAATTTTCATCACATTCACCTCCACAGTGAACGGATTCTATCACAAAAATATCCCTCAAAACGAAGCACTGAAAAATAAAAAAAATGATTGCGGACACCGCAACCAAAAAAACAATATTCTTAAATCTACCTTAAATCCATTGATACACTCATTCTAATCAGATAGTCTCAATATTGTAATTTAATACTAAAGGAGGATTTATATGAATAAAATGTCAAAAATTATAGTAATGCTTATTGTTATTACACTAATAGGAACACCAATAACAGTAAACGCACAGTCACTTACAACTGATTACAACATCGAACAAACACAAAATAATAATCCAGACGAAGAGATAACAAGCGAGAAGATACCACCAGTAGTAATTGCTCTAGCAATTCGAGCACTGTTAGCAGCAGGAAGAACTGAATTAGTTAGATATTTACAGCAAGAAGGAATTAAAGCATACTGTTCTAAATACAAAAAAAGTGGTCCAAAAGTGGTTTCAGATTTATTATGCAAATAAAGATAAGGGGATTTTGATAATCCCCTTATCTTTATATTAATAAGACTTAAATTGACTTTTTAATTTACTCTTATACCGCTCTAACCTTTTATTTTTTTTAAAAGTAAGAAGAGAACAAATGGTAACTAGTATGAGTAAAATCTCATGATCTTCTCCCCTATTGTCAAAAATACCTCTCATAAGTATCCCCTTTCGAATAAAGACTATTCATTAACAATACTTTGTTTAATAACAGTATTGCAAATATTAACTAATTATGTAATTTTTAACCCATCATGCAGTTGCCTCATGACCTCAAACATTTCATTTCCTACCTAAATATTCCTCAAAACTAAGCACTGAAAAAATAAAAAATGATTACAGACACCGCAATCAAAAATAAATTTCACGTAAAAAAGCAGTCTCTAAAAAAGAGTCTGCTTTTGTTAAAAATCTCATGATCCTTCTTGTATCTGTTTTTCTCTTTAATCTGTTTACTTATCTAACTGTTTCTCTTTAATACCTAAAATTAAAAATACAATACCAACAATAAACGAAATAATATATATGATTGTTAACTCCAATGGAAGCACATCAAATATATCTCTGAACATATCTACACTTAAACTGTCGCTTTTGGCTAATAATATTGATGCTGAAATGTATTTAGCACTAAATACAATGGCAAAAACCAAAAAAGAGATACCACTTATATAAATTTTTTTCATAATACACCCTCCTAACAAAGTCTAATTCAATATATTACCCCTATATCCAAAAATCAACTTGTGTTTTTATGGATGTACTGAGAAAATAGTAACAGAAATGGGGGAATTAGTATGAAAAACAAAAAGATAATATCTTTGATTACTATTTTTGTTTTAACCTTTAGTGTTGTTTTTATGTTTGGAACTTCAAAAGCAAATGCAACTGCAAGTACTAAATGCTTAACTTGTGGAGGTACAACAACTAAAAATTACAAGGTCATTGAAACATCTAGAAGTTATGGAAAATGGAAAGATGCAAATAAACCGATAATAAACGGTGGTCCATCAGGAGGAAGTAAATCATTTACCGTAACTCAATCATTCTCAGTTAGTCTTTCAGGCGATACCGGTTTTGATGTAGCTTCACTTGCTTCAAAAGTTGGTTTTAATCTTGGATTTTCTAAATCTTTTTCTGAAACACAACTTTTCAAATTAAAAAAGAAAACAAAATACAAATTAATAGTACGTCCAAATTATTTAGTTAAAAAAGTAAGATTTTCAGTGTATAGCATGGGTATTGGTGGATCACAGAAATTCGTGCAATACAAATACACAACAGTAAAAAAACCAATAGGCACAGAAATAAATATAAAAGTTGTAAAATAAAAAAAGTAACTAAGTACAAAAAGAAGCAGGCTCCATCAGCCTGCTTTCTAATTGACTATGTAATTCTTAATGCCAACATGCCAACGTGCCATGACCTCAAACGTCTCATTGGCTATCTCATCATCATCTTCTTCAATTCTGACAAGATCCCCGTCCTCGGCATCCGTCAAATTCAGTTCCTTATGAATCTCTTTCAAGATCCCGCCGTAGCCGATCAAACGCCTGGCATTTAATGCATTATCCAAATAATAGACAGTATCCAAATTTTCCTCGGTCACTTCATTACCACGTATCACATCGGTGTCTTTCACTGGATACTTAGAAATCTCTAAAATGGCTTTCTGCTCTTCCATTGCTTCGCGCACTTCTTTTTCAATCGCTTCCGCATCGATTCCCTTTTTTCCTTTAACCCGCTGCACATGCACAATCGGTGTGTAATCCAATTTCATTGCACGCTTCCAAAAGCTTGTCCATTCTGCTTGCTTGATATAGCTTTTCCCTGTGAAATAACTTCGCTTCACTGGAATCAAGACATGGAAATGTGGATGATATGTATTCTGTTCATGATTTTTTGTAATCTCTAAAGCCCTGAAATAACCAAGAACGGAAGAGTCCACTTTTTTATACTTCATCAATCTATTAAAGCCTTTCATCATGTCCGAAATGGTCTGTTTCAGATCATCGCCCTCAACGTTTTTCACTGTCAATGTGAGGAATATCCACGCAGGCTTATACTGTCTGTTCGCTTCTTCCACGATCAATTTATTATGACAGGCAATTTTTAACGACCTTCGCCACGCACACATAGGGCATAACCTCACTTTACAAAAATAGGCTTGATATAATCGTAGTCTGCCCGTTTCTTTGTCTCTCCTAAACGCAAGACATTCCGCACAATCACATACTTTCTCTGCCTTTTTTCCGTAGTAAGGCGCACCAGTACGCTTTTCAAGTCCTTCATAATGAGCCGCCATCAGTGACGATCTCAACTTTTTCCCCTTCCAATCCCGCTTTTTACCTGTTGCGGTTTTGTCCTCAAGGGTGATATAATTCGATTCAGATGAATAAATCAAAGCAAAAAACTCCTTCTGTCGCTAGTTCTCTAGCACTCTATTATTATCGTTTGGTCACTTTAATAATAGCAGATGGAGTTTTGTGCTGTCAAAATGCTTTTAAACCCTTGACAACAATGGATTTATCGCACTTTTTGAAAATCTCATTGTTTCTATATGTATCAAGATAAGAAAAGACACGATTCTGACTCCGTCAAAATCGCCCAAAAAGCTGGCGAAACTGCCATCTTTTTAAAAGATCAAAACCCAAAAACCTAAAAGACCAAAGACTAAACCAAATTTCCCCGCAGGGGGAGATTTTTTTTTGATTTTTTGGCCATGCTGCGCAACAAAAAAAACAGACCCTAAAGGTCTGTCATGTTTCACGTTACAAATCGAATAGCCAACTCCATACTAGTTTCTGTATGATTGAGATATGAACCACCAACCAACATAGTGATAGCAAGACCAGCTAAAGCAAAGCTCTTTTTAATGCTCATACAAACAGTCGCCCCTTCGAATTTGTTTTTGAGCGTACACCATTTGCTGATACAAATATACAGAATCCTCCATACGCCCACGTTCAGTATAAAATTCTGCGGACTCTAATGCCAGTTCTTCCAAATATGGATAACCCCTAATATCATCAAACTGCTTGAAAATATCCTTCAGATCGTCAAGACAAAGTGTCTTTGTATATAGACTTACAAGAAATTTGTATAAAGACTCAAATAATTCATCGGGTTCCTTTTCAAGAAATTCAATACCCTTTTGAATATACTCTTTTCCAATTTCATCGTTTCCCATTTTGAAATTAATAAGAGCCAGTTGATAAAAAATAGCTCGCATATGAACATGACTTTTCAAATAAATTTGAGCTTCCTCAAAATAATCTAATGCTATTTGATACTTCTCTAAGCTAGAGTAACAGTTACCCAAATTGATTAAACTCATACCAATCATGAGTTCATCCTTAATCGCATGTGACTTCTCTAATGCTTTTTCTAAATGAGGGAGTGACTTTTCAGCACTATTAAGATCAACATAATTTCCTGAAACAACAAAGCGAGACTGAATTTCTCGGACAAGATATGTCGGGTGTACCTTATATGTATCAAGAGCCAACATGATGTAATACATAGACATTTGAGTTTGCTTCATATGATAGAAAATCTCTGCCATCTTGAAATAAAACTCTGCTCTTTCAACTTCATCCGCGACCCGGTCTAAACGCTTTTCTGCTTGTCTATAAAAAGTAATCGCAGTAATATAGTCACCTTGCGAGAACTCAAACATCCCTCTGAAAAAATTAAAGTAGTATTCCAGGATTCCAGTAAACTTTCGTCCCTGCCCTTCCACTGAACGCAGGTACTCCGCCTTGTTCACTTTCCTTGCTCCTAGATTCATGTATTCAAGCATTTGTTCGTGGCGAAATTCCATAAGCTGAAAATAAAGAACAGCTTGCTCATCTTCCTCCATCATATCCAATTCTTGTCTTATCTCGCTCCGCAGCATTTCAGCATCTGTCACATTGAGTTTTTTTATATGTCGATACCACTCATTTATCTTTTGACCGATCACCGCTGCTGAAATAGTTTCCATTCCATCAATCCCCCGATCCCTGTCCCTTTTTATGTTAAATCCTAGCATATGAAATACGGGTGTAACCCGCTTGCGTTTCCAATTCTACAAATTTTCGGCATCTCGCAAACGAATTTTCAGATTGATTACAGCAGACAAAACGAAAAAACGCATTTAAAGCCCTTATAAGCGTTTTTAACTCATCCCCCTATTTGAATTACCTGAACAAAAATAAAAGCGCTCAGAATCGAATCTGAACGCTCTCAACGGCATTTTTGAAATACAGCCTTGATATTTTTATAGGTTTAATCATTCAAATCAATCTTTGTCACAAACTCAAAACGAGTCAATCCATTGCTATGACTAGCTTCAATTTGTTTTTTTCTTCCGTAGTACCCCCCTGTTAGAGTGGGGGGGTTCACGTTTGGCTCTCGGTGCTTCGCTTTTCGTTGCCACTCGACGACTGTCGTCGTCTTCCGCTGCGCACCTTCGCCAAACAAAACAAACGCACAAATATTTCTTTAATCTTATCATTTTTGACTCTTTCATGCCAACGGTACAATGCCTCGCATTCTGCTTTGAACGGAGAGAAAACCCACAGCACCTATTTAGGTGCATAAGTGGGCACTGGTTCTCCAGTGACTCTTTTCGGGCTCTGCCCAAACCCGCCAACGGTAAGCCCGTTGGATCGCAAATATTCAAACCCCCTACCCCCGATCTTCGGGGGATGCCCCTTCGGCGGGCGCAAACAAACGGGGTTTGTTTGAATCAATAGGCTTTGGGTGTGGTGAATGAGTCAACTCCTTAATGCTCACTTTCGTTCCGCTTACCGTTGACTCATGCCGAATGTTTTTCACTCCATTTTTTAAACAGTAACGCTCCTTTTGAGTGCACACTTTTCCGAAACAACACAAAACAAACATGAAACTTAATTCAAAGCTTTTGAACCCTTGTTGCTACTGATTTTTTTGCAAAACGCTCCCTTTCTTTGTGTGCAGGTGCGCTCCTTTTCAAACACAAAACGTTACTCAATTCTTCTCACTTTTCCTTTTTATGGTGTGGCAGTTTTGCCGTTTCTGCCACATTACCGCATTTTTCTCCTAAAAAAAGGTGTGTCAGAATTTCATTTTTAGGCACATTCCTTTCAAAAATCGCAACCGCCACGAAACAAATCACACTGGGATTTCAAACATAAAGTGGTTGCAGTTTTCCCTTATGCTCTTTTCACCTTTTCCTAAATGTCTCCGGCGACACTTATCAAATTTTTTCTCTTTCAACCCGCTACGCAAAACAAAAACATTTTGCCTTTTGATCTAGGAGGGCGTAGCGTATACCGTAGCGAATGAATCATAAAGAGGTGAACCCGCTATGAAACCCGAAACCTATCTTTCTTCACAAGACATTGCAAACAAGCTCAATGTCTCCAGCGTCACGATACGCAAATACGCCGCCATGCTTGAGAAAAACGGCTATAATTTCGCCAGAGACACTAAGGGATGGCGTCAGTATAATGAGTCCGATTTATCCGCTATGGAGTATATATACACACACTCTAAATTGAGTGGTAAATCACTAGAAGAAGTAGCCAAACTTGTAGCGACCTTGTATCGGTCAAACTTGTCCATATCGGATACCGCTACACCGCTACAAGATGTCAATGTCGCCGATCTCATTCAAAGACAAGAAGAATTCAATCGTGCCATCCTAAAACGACTCGAACAATTTGAAGAACAGCAAAAAAAGCGAGATGAAAATCTCATGCTCGCTTTGAAAGAATCCATTGAAACAAAAAAAATGATTGCTGCTGCT
>NZ_PVRB01000016.1:0-3078 GCF_002998575.1 Bacillus sp. LNXM65
AATGTTCTCTCAAAACTAGATAACAATGTTCATGCTTCACATTAGAATATAGGTTAAGTCCTCGATCTATTAGTATCTGTCAGCTCCACGTGTCACCACGCTTCCACCTCAGACCTATCAACCTGATCATCTTTCAGGGATCTTACTTCCTTGCGGAATGGGAAATCTCATCTTGAGGGGGGCTTCATGCTTAGATGCTTTCAGCACTTATCCCGTCCGCACATAGCTACCCAGCGATGCCCTTGGCAGAACAACTGGTACACCAGCGGTGCGTCCATCCCGGTCCTCTCGTACTAAGGACAGCTCCTCTCAAATTTCCTGCGCCCGCGACGGATAGGGACCGAACTGTCTCACGACGTTCTGAACCCAGCTCGCGTACCGCTTTAATGGGCGAACAGCCCAACCCTTGGGACCGACTACAGCCCCAGGATGCGATGAGCCGACATCGAGGTGCCAAACCTCCCCGTCGATGTGGACTCTTGGGGGAGATAAGCCTGTTATCCCCGGGGTAGCTTTTATCCGTTGAGCGATGGCCCTTCCATGCGGAACCACCGGATCACTAAGCCCGACTTTCGTCCCTGCTCGACTTGTAGGTCTCGCAGTCAAGCTCCCTTGTGCCTTTACACTCTGCGAATGATTTCCAACCATTCTGAGGGAACCTTTGGGCGCCTCCGTTACATTTTAGGAGGCGACCGCCCCAGTCAAACTGCCCACCTGACACTGTCTCCCTGCCCGATAAGGGCAGCGGGTTAGAAGGTCAATACAGCCAGGGTAGTATCCCACCGATGCCTCCACCGAAGCTAGCGCTCCGGTTTCCAAGGCTCCTACCTATCCTGTACAAGCTGTACCAACATTCAATATCAGGCTGCAGTAAAGCTCCACGGGGTCTTTCCGTCCTGTCGCGGGTAACCTGCATCTTCACAGGTACTATAATTTCACCGAGTCTCTCGTTGAGACAGTGCCCAGATCGTTGCGCCTTTCGTGCGGGTCGGAACTTACCCGACAAGGAATTTCGCTACCTTAGGACCGTTATAGTTACGGCCGCCGTTTACTGGGGCTTCAATTCGCACCTTCGCTTACGCTAAGCGCTCCTCTTAACCTTCCAGCACCGGGCAGGCGTCAGCCCCTATACTTCGCCTTACGGCTTCGCAGAGACCTGTGTTTTTGCTAAACAGTCGCCTGGGCCTATTCACTGCGGCTTCTCGGGGCTTTAACACCCTAAGAAGCACCCCTTCTCCCGAAGTTACGGGGTCATTTTGCCGAGTTCCTTAACGAGAGTTCTCTCGATCACCTTAGGATTCTCTCCTCGCCTACCTGTGTCGGTTTGCGGTACGGGCACCTCTCACCTCGCTAGAGGCTTTTCTTGGCAGTGTGGAATCAGGAACTTCGCTACTAAATTTCGCTCGCCATCACAGCTCAGCCTTTACGGGAAACGGATTTGCCTATTTCCCAGCCTAACTGCTTGGACGCGGATATCCAATACCGCGCTTACCCTATCCTCCTGCGTCCCCCCATTGCTCAAATGGTGAGGAGGTGGTACAGGAATATCAACCTGTTGTCCATCGCCTACGCCTTTCGGCCTCGGCTTAGGTCCCGACTAACCCTGAGCGGACGAGCCTTCCTCAGGAAACCTTAGGCATTCGGTGGACGGGATTCTCACCCGTCTTTCGCTACTCATACCGGCATTCTCACTTCTAAGCGCTCCACCAGTCCTTCCGGTCTGACTTCACAGCACTTAGAACGCTCTCCTACCACTGTTCGTAAGAACAGTCCGCAGCTTCGGTGATACGTTTAGCCCCGGTACATTTTCGGCGCAGAGTCACTCGACCAGTGAGCTATTACGCACTCTTTAAATGGTGGCTGCTTCTAAGCCAACATCCTGGTTGTCTAAGCAACTCCACATCCTTTTCCACTTAACGTATACTTTGGGACCTTAGCTGGCGGTCTGGGCTGTTTCCCTTTCGACTACGGATCTTATCACTCGCAGTCTGACTCCCAAGGATAAGTCATCGGCATTCGGAGTTTGACTGAATTCGGTAACCCGGTAGGGGCCCCTAGTCCAATCAGTGCTCTACCTCCGAGACTCTTACCTTGAGGCTAGCCCTAAAGCTATTTCGGAGAGAACCAGCTATCTCCAGGTTCGATTGGCATTTCACCCCTACCCACACCTCATCCCCGCACTTTTCAACGTGCGTGGGTTCGGGCCTCCATTCAGTGTTACCTGAACTTCACCCTGGACATGGGTAGATCACCTGGTTTCGGGTCTACGACCACGTACTCATGCGCCCTATTCAGACTCGCTTTCGCTGCGGCTCCGCATCTTCTGCTTAACCTTGCACGGGATCGTAACTCGCCGGTTCATTCTACAAAAGGCACGCCATCACCCTTTAACGGGCTCTGACTACTTGTAGGCACACGGTTTCAGGATCTATTTCACTCCCCTTCCGGGGTGCTTTTCACCTTTCCCTCACGGTACTGGTTCACTATCGGTCACTAGGGAGTATTTAGCCTTGGGAGATGGTCCTCCCGGATTCCGACGGAATTTCACGTGTTCCGCCGTACTCAGGATCCACTCTGGAGAGAACAACATTTCAGTTACAGGGCTGTTACCTTCTTTGGCGGGCCTTTCCAGACCTCTTCGCTTATATCGTTCCTTTGTAACTCCGTATAGAGTGTCCTACAACCCCAAGAGGCAAGCCTCTTGGTTTGGGCTGTTCCCGTTTCGCTCGCCGCTACTCAGGGAATCGCATTTGCTTTCTCTTCCTCCGGGTACTTAGATGTTTCAGTTCCCCGGGTATGCCTTCTCATACTCTATGTATTCAAGTATGGATACTACTCCATTACGAGCAGTGGGTTTCCCCATTCGGAAATCTCCGGATCAAAGCTTGCTTACAGCTCCCCGAAGCATATCGGTGTTCGTCCCGTCCTTCATCGGCTCCTAGTGCCAAGGCATCCACCGTGCGCCCTTTCTAACTTAACCATTTCTTACTTTAGAAAGAATCACTATGTGTGATGAACTTTGCATTGCATTCAATGTGAATGTATTACTTATTGTTATCTAGTTTTCAAAGAACACGT
>NZ_PVRB01000017.1:0-1281 GCF_002998575.1 Bacillus sp. LNXM65
TCAGGCTGTCGAGAAAATCTCGACAGCTTTATTTTTTCCTTAAACTTTCCATCTCCTCATTTTATAATAGAGAAAAACCCACTTAAGGAAGGTGTTTTTCTCATGTTCCACACTAGAAATTCTTCTCAGCACGAAGCCGAATTTGTATTGCTAGATCAACTGGTCGAAGAGGATCACCTGCTTCGTAAAATTGATCAGTACATTGATTTTTCATTTATCGTAGATAAAGTAAAACCGTATTATAGTGAGAATAAAGGTCGCCCTTCTCTTGATCCACTTATTTTGTTCAAAATGATGTTTATCGGATACCTGTACGGTATCCGTTCTGAAAGACAACTTGAAAAAGAAATTTACTATAACATGGCGTATAGATGGTTTTTAGGTTTGAACATCAATGACCCCGTTCCTCATCACTCGACCATTAGCTGGAATCGTCGTACTCGATTCAAAGATACAACGATTTTTCAAGATATTTTTGATGAAATTGTGCTTCAAGCCATCAATCATGATATGGTAGGAGGCCGCGTTCTTTTTACTGATTCAACTCATCTTAAAGCCAATGCCAATAAACATAAATATACGAGAAAAACGATTGAACAAGATACCCAGAACTATATAAATGAATTAGAAGAAGCGATCCAAGAAGATCGGGTGGCACACGGAAAAAAGCCCTTAAAGGTAAAAGAGGAGGTGAAAACGAAAAAAGACATTCGTCAAAGTATGACTGACCCTGAGAGTGGCTATCTTTATCGTGAAAATAAACCGGAAGGCTTTTTCTACCTAGACCACCGTACAACGGATATGAAGTACAATATCATCACAGATGCCCATGTCACGCCCGGCAATATCCATGATTCTATTCCGTATCTTGATCGATTGGATCACCAAATCGCCCGATTTGGTTTTCAAGTAGAAGCTGTTGCCCTTGATTCTGGTTATTTGACAACCTCAATCTGTAAAGGTTTATCGGATCGCCATATTTTTGGTGTCATCGCACATAGACGCTTTCATCCAACAAGAGGATTATTTGAGAAGTGGAAATTTCAGTATGATTCTGAATCTGATCACTACATATGCCCAAATGGCGAGAAGCTATTATATACGACAACTGATCGAAAAGGTTATAGGTTCTACAAATCAGACCCTAAAAAATGCGTATCGTGTCCTTTCCTTGAGAGCTGTACAAGATCGAAAAATCATCAAAAAGTGATCTCAAGACATGTATGGGAGGAACACAAAGAAAAGATCAGACAAAATCGTCTGTCTGCCTCTGGAAAAGAG
>NZ_PVRB01000018.1:0-1264 GCF_002998575.1 Bacillus sp. LNXM65
GGCTCTCTTTAAAAGCGACTTGTCTATCTTACCATATGAAAGTGGTGCCGGCAAGAGGACTTGAACCCCCAACCTACTGATTACAAGTCAGTTGCTCTACCAGTTGAGCTACACCGGCTTTATCTATCCTAACATTATGTAAGAATAAATATGGTGGAGGATGACGGGCTCGAACCGCCGACCCTCTGCTTGTAAGGCAGATGCTCTCCCAGCTGAGCTAATCCTCCATATTGTGTTGTCATTTCGAATGTCTCTCGATCCGACAAATAGTATTATATAACGATAAGATATTGTTTGTAAAGACTTTTTTAAAATAATTTTTGAATTTATTTTAACGTTGTTTTTTCGTCTTTTCGTTAAGGCACCTAAAGAATTCTACCACTTGTCTCATCATTTTAAAAGTCTTTTTTTCATCTTTTTATGTTTTTTTGTTAAAAAGGGCTCTAATAAAGCTTTATTGATGTGAAATTACCCTTTTCAAGCTTTTTATATGCTTATTTTATTCAATATATCTTCTCATACAAATCATCTAGAGAAGGAATTCTTTTATTATTTTATTTTTCTGGGAAATCATTTTCATGTAAAAATGTCCTTAAACGATACTGTTCTTTACTATCTTCAATATTAAAGTGTTACTAGGGTATCAAGTTAGTGTTGATTCTTTCTTATTCTTACTTAGAGCGAGCGAAAAATTCAACTGTAAGTGTTGCGATACTCAGTCATCTAGTGTGTCTCTAAACAGTCCTCTGTATCTGGCTGCCAAAGAAAATTCTTATTAGCTGCTTTCTATGCTTTTGATCTTCATCCTAAACGAATTGAACGGCCGACCCACAAACAACAGCTGCGTTGTTCAATGAAAATACATGAAAGTGAGACGGACGGAAAGATCAACTTATCGATGAGGCATTTACTAAATCATCACTTCTCACTTTACAAAGTGATTTAATAGAAGTAATTTTTTCAAAAACACAAAAAAGACCAGTTCCGTATGGAACTGATCCTTAGAAAAGCTTGGCGGCGTCCTACTCTCACAGGGGGAAACCCCCAACTACCATCGGCGCTGAAGAGCTTAACTTCCGTGTTCGGTATGGGAACGGGTGTGACCTCTTCGCTATCGCCACCAAACCTGATGGAGAGAATGTTCTCTCAAAACTAGATAACAATGTTCATGCTTCACATTAGAATATAGGTTAAGTCCTCGATCTATTAGTATCTGTCAGCTCCACGTGTCACCACGCTTCCACCTCAGACCTATCAACCTGAT
>NZ_PVRB01000019.1:0-1024 GCF_002998575.1 Bacillus sp. LNXM65
GGCTCTCTTTAAAAGCGACTTGTCTATCTTACCATATGAAAGTGGTGCCGGCAAGAGGACTTGAACCCCCAACCTACTGATTACAAGTCAGTTGCTCTACCAGTTGAGCTACACCGGCTTTATCTATTCTAACATTATGTAAGAATAAATATGGTGGAGGATGACGGGCTCGAACCGCCGACCCTCTGCTTGTAAGGCAGATGCTCTCCCAGCTGAGCTAATCCTCCACTATGTAGGAATCTCTCGATCCGACAAAGATTATTATATACAGGTTTTCATCATTTGTAAAGGCTATATTAAAAAAATTTTATTTCAATTTTCATTGGTATTTCTTTTAGCAAATGATCGTCATTTTCTCCATTCAAACTACTGGCATTCAACGTTTATCAACTGAAGTTCTCCTCTCTATATTCTCTTTAAAAACGGTCAATTCCTTCAGAAATATCAGCAGCCTATTATTTTTATGCTTTCATGGTATAGGTATTCCTTGGAATCAAACTTTAGGTGCAGTTTTTATAGATATTAGAATAGAGTTAACTATAAAGATTGATACAGTCCCCTTCTATAATCTAATACTCTATCTCTCTACTAGTTTTTTCATAACAAGGATTTATAATATGATGAACGTTCTATCTTTTTGATTTAAAATGTCTCACATACTTATAAATGAGTTGGAGCGCCGCACGTTCATCAAACAAGTGCAATCAAAAAAATATCCTCTCAAGCAACACAAAAAGACCAGTTCCGTATGGAACTGATCCTTAGAAAAGCTTGGCGGCGTCCTACTCTCACAGGGGGAGACCCCCAACTACCATCGGCGCTGAAGAGCTTAACTTCCGTGTTCGGTATGGGAACGGGTGTGACCTCTTCGCTATCGCCACCAAACCTGATGGAGAGAATGTTCTCTCAAAACTAGATAACAATGTTCATGCTTCACATTAGAATATAGGTTAAGTCCTCGATCTATTAGTATCTGTCAGCTCCACGTGTCACCACGCTTCCACCTCAGACCTATCAACCTGAT